>CAZDUU010000085.1:0-7059 GCA_964508675.1 uncultured Bacteroidales bacterium
ATTATTTTGAATAGCAAGTTTTTCTATTTCCTTGACCATTTTTCCATAACCGATAATGGCAATTTTCATATTCGACGTAAAAATATAAAAAAGGGAAGCAGCTCCGCTTCCCTTTATATTATGTTGATGAAAATTGTTTACTTCTTAACTTTTTTTTCAATTTCTTCAAAAGCTTTTGGATTATTCATAGCTAAGTCAGCCAATGTTTTGCGATTGATTTCGATTCCGTGTTTATGGATAGCACCCATAAATTCTGAATAAGACATTCCATGTTCGCGAACGGCTGCATTGATACGTTGAATCCACAATGCGCGGAATTCAATTTTTTTCTTGCGGCGGTCACGATAGGCATATCCCTGACCTTTTTCCCATGAATTTTTTGCTACTGTCCAAACGTTTGAACGTGACAGAAAGCTTCCTTTAGTTCTTCTCAAGAGTTTCTTTCTTCTTGCTCTTGATGCTACTGAATTTACTGAACGTGGCATAACACTTTCTTTTTAGAACGTTTAGCGTTAGTCGTTTGACCAATCTTTCGTGCTAATACATTCGGTTAAACATTAATTTAATTTTACTTCATACCTAATAAAAGCTGTGTGCTCTCTACTCTTGCAGGTTCTATATCTGCAAAGTAACCAAGATTTCTTTTTCTCTTTTTTGATTTCTTGGTTAGAATGTGGCTTTTGTAAGCATGTTTTCTTCTGATTTTACCGGAGCCGGATAATTTAAATCTTTTTTTTGCACCGGAATTTGTTTTTACTTTTGGCATTGCCTTTTCCTCTTTATTTGGTTAGACATTAATTAACTTTTCTTTTTGGGTAACGGATTAATCATGATAATCATTCTTTTTCCTTCAAGCTTTGGTTCCTGTTCTATTTTACCGTATTCAACCAGATCCTGAATAAAACGATCCAGTAATTCACGTCCTTGGTTGGCATAAAGTATAGAACGACCTCTGAAAAACACAAAAGCTTTTACTTTATTTCCTTCTTGTAAGAAATTGATGGCATGTTTAAGTTTAAAATTGTAGTCATGATCATCCGTATTAGGACCAAACCTAATTTCCTTAACAACTACTTTTGCTGTTTTGGCTTTAATTTCTTTTTGTTTCTTTTTTTGTTGATACAAAAACTTCTGGAAATCTAAAATTTTGCAAACTGGGGGTTGTGCGGTGGGAGATATCTCAATTAAATCGAGTTCCATTTCCTGAGCCATTTTTAATGCATCCTGAATTGAACATATTCCCTGATTTGGGATATTATCACCAACTAATCGTACCATTTTGGCTCTTATTTGCTCGTTTATTGCAAACTGAAATTCTAAGTCGTCTTTTCTGTTATAATTAGACATTGGTTTGTGTTGCATCAATTATTTATAACCTCCTTTTTAGTTTCTATTTCTTTTAATGTTTCGTTGATATCGCTCTGAATCAAATTAGCAAAATCGCTGATGGTCATGGAGCCTTTGTCGCCTTCACCTTGTTTTCTTACTGAAATTGTTTCAGTTTCGGCTTCTTTTTCTCCTACTATCAGCAAATACGGAATTCGCTTCAGCTCATTATCACGTATCTTTTTGCCAATCTTTTCGTTGCGTTCGTCAACGAGGCTGCGAATATCGTAATTATTTAGCAAATTTTCAACTTTTTTTGCATAATTGTTGTATTTTTCGCTTATGGGAAGGATTACAGCCTGTTCCGGAGTGAGCCACAATGGGAATTTTCCTGCGGTATGCTCAATTAAAACAGCCACAAAACGTTCCATAGAACCAAAAGGTGCTCTGTGAATCATCACAGGACGGTGCTTTTGGTTGTCTTCGCCAACATATTCCAAATCGAATCTTTCGGGTAAGTTGTAGTCAACCTGAATTGTTCCAAGCTGCCATTTTCTTCCGATAGCATCTTTTACCATAAAGTCGAGTTTGGGGCCATAAAATGCTGCTTCACCAATTTCTACAGTTGTTTCTAATCCTTTTTCATTTGCAGCTTCTATAATAGCACTTTCGGCTTTTTGCCAGTTTTCATCACTTCCAATATACTTTTCAGTATTATTGGGATCTCTTAATGAAACCTGAGCGGTAAATTTATCGAAATTCAAAGTCTTGAAAATGTATAAAACAATATCAATAACCTTAATGAACTCTTCTTTTAACTGGTCGGGACGGCAGAAAATGTGAGCATCATCCTGTGTAAATCCGCGTACACGTGTCAGACCATGCAATTCACCACTTTGTTCATAACGATAAACAGTGCCAAATTCAGCCAGACGCAATGGAAGGTCTTTATATGAACGGGGTTTGTTTTTATAAATTTCGCAATGGTGAGGACAATTCATGGGTTTTAAAAGAAATTCTTCACCTTCCTGTGGTGTATGTATAGGCTGAAAAGAATCTTTTCCGTATTTTGCATAGTGACCGCTGGTTACATAAAGTTCTTTTTGTCCGATATGCGGAGTGATAACCTGTTGATAACCGTGTTTTTTTTGAGCTTTTTTCAGAAATTGTTCGAGTCTTTCTCTGAGTTGGGCACCTTTGGGTAACCAAATGGGTAAACCGCTACCAACAGCCTGCGAGAACATGAATAATTCCAGCTCTTTTCCGAGTTTGCGGTGATCACGTTTTTTAGCTTCTTCTAAAATTACAAGATACTCATCGAGCATTTTTTGTTTTGGGAAAGTGATTCCGTATATACGGGTCAATTGCTTGCGTTTTTCGTCTCCACGCCAGTATGCACCGGCTATGCTCATGAGTTTTACAGCTTTGATGTAACCCGTGTTTGGTAAATGCGGGCCGCGGCATAAATCGGTAAATTCGCCCTGTTGATATACGCTGATGGTTCCGTCTTCTAATTCGGATATAAGTTCGGTTTTCAGATGGTCGTTCTTTTTTCCGAAGAAATTGAGTGCTTCCTGCTTTGAAATGCTTTTACGAACAATTTCTTCCTTGCGCTGAACCAGTTCTTTCATTTTAGCTTCTATCTTCGGAAGATCGGCATCTGTAATTACTACGGTTTCAGGAAGTTCTACATCGTAATAAAATCCGCTTTCAATGGCAGGTCCTATGCCGAATTTTGTTCCGGGATAAAGTTGTTCGATAGCTTCAGCCATCAGGTGAGCAGAACTGTGCCAGAATGCATGTTTTCCGGCTTCGTCGTTCCATGTGTAAATTTTAATGTGAGCATCGTTTTCAACCGGACGGCTTAAGTCCCATACTTCGCCGTTTATGCTGATAGCCAAAGCATCTTCACCCAGACTACGGCTGATAGATTTGGCTATTTCGAGTCCGCTAACTCCTTTTTCAAACTCCAGAACCCTTTGATCGGGGAGTGTAATCTTTATCATAATGCTATTAAGTTCAAAAATTTGGAGTGCAAAGGTACAAAATAATTTGATTGAGTGTATGTTTTTAGTAATGATTTGTTAATTAGTCGTTTATTGAATCAAATTTTTCATACAATAAATTATTTTACATTTGGATGAATTTGTAGTATATTTGCATAATGTAATATAAACTTTATGGTAAAATCAAATCAGTCGAGCACGGGAGAGAAAGGGATCTTAGATGAATGAAAATGATATAAGAAACTTCTTTTATGATTCCCTTTCTTCTTATGGGCTTATCTATGGGAAGAAAGAATTAGTAATTGAAGGCTTAAGAATAGACATTTTTGCTATTGATAAAAAGCATTCTCCATATATTATTGAATTTAAAAAGTCTAAGAATAGACACATTGTTGGTCAGGCTGCTCAATATCTGGCATTGGTTCCTTTGTTTAGAGAACAAATTTCAAAAAGTATTAATTTTTATGATATTAACTGGAATGAATTAACAATTATATGCATTGCTCCTGGATTTTTAGAAAGAGATTTTATTTCATCTAAATATGAACCACTAAAGGGTAAAATCCATTTTTATAACTTTGAAATAATCAAAAATAGCAGAAAACAAATATTTTCTTTAAATATTAACTATGCTGGCCCCGAAAAATCCGGACCACTTAAACTTCCAAAAAAGGTTGTTGATGAATTTGATATTATATCACTATCCGAGGAATTCTATAAAATTGAATCAAAAGAAGCCAAAAGAGAATACTACTCACTAAAAATTTTACCATTCCTGAAAGAAATATGCAATAAATTAAAGTACTTTGAAAACGAAGATTTATATTCTCATATTTCATACTGGAACAATTTTTATACAATAAGATTGGGAACCCATAAAACGAAATCTCATAGAGCGTCTATCATATTAGGTTTTAGTAATAAAAGAGTGTATTTTGGATTCGATTTAACACATTCGTTAGAAGAAGGATTAATTTTATCGCAAAAATTTTTAAATTCTAAAGATAGAAATACATTTGTTTATAAGACAAAGGCACTATCTGATTACACGATTTATATTCCCAATTCTGGCTTTGAGTGTTATATTCCCATTAAATTTATCGCAACGAAAGGAATTCATTTATTATTACAAGCATACAAACCTGTTAAAGTCAAGGATTCTTATTTTAAAATTGAAACTATTTATAAAGGGAATACATTAAAGCTTAATGAAGTCATTGAAATATTTAATAATGAATACGAAAAGTTCAAATATATATTTGATTATCTGAAATAATTAATATGCCATCGTACCTGCTATGTTTTAATTAGTGACTAATTCACACTTTACCTACCGAAATGTTAAGCTTTGTGCTTCGGGCAAAATTTTGATGTTTTTTTGACTTTTTTGTTTCGACATTTGGTCTGGTATTAAGACACAATAAGCTCTTTCCGTCATTCCGTGCATGACACGGAATCTTATCAAAAACTTTTTGTAAAAATTGGGCTTTGTGGAGATACCGAATCAAGTCCGGTATGACGCATGAGAATTTAATACATTGTATAAATCTTTCCCATCGTCCTCATCTGTAATGAGAATGTAAAATACTAAACACAGCTATTGACATAGAAAAGCAGTGAATCCTAAAGGTAGCTTATTAAAAGAAAAACGGCCATCTTTCGACAGCCGTTCGCCAAATCAAGAAACTATGAAACGAAATTAAAAGAACGTCTTATTTGTATTCTTCAAGAATTCCTTTTACCTGCTCGGGTGCAACACGCCCATAAGTTTTGTCACCTATCATTACAACAGGGGCCAAACCGCAGGCGCCCACGCATCTGAGACAGTTAATAGAGAATTTTCCGTCTGAAGTGCTTTCGCCAACTTTAATATTCAGTTGTTTTCTGAATTCGTCCAGTACTTTTTCAGCACCACGTACATAACATGCTGTTCCTAAGCAAACCGAAATCGGGTGTTCACCTTTGGGAATCATGGTGAAAAATGAATAGAAGGTCACGATTCCGTATATTTTAGCAACAGATATTTTTAATTCTTTGGCAATTATTTCCTGAACTTCAGCAGGCAAATATCCAAATTCTCCCTGAACGGAATGAAGAATATTGATTAATTCTCCTTCGTTGTTGTCGAATTTTTTACAGATTTCCTGAATCTTTTTAATTTTAGATTCTGATATTTTAATGCTTACCATAGTTGTAAAGTTTATTCTTCGTTAATAATAATTTCATTTTCTTTTGAAAAATAGTGTGTGTGTAATAAGTGATGTGATTTTTCGCTGAGTGGTTTTCCAAGGAATTTTTCATAAAGTTCAATAATTGCAGGATTTTCGTGCGATTTACGGATTGGTTTATTTACATCTTCCTGATAAATGGCTTTAGCACGTTTCTGAATTACTTCAATGTTTCCATGATGGAAAGGCTGACCACCACCACCGATACAACCACCGGGACATGCCATCACTTCGATAGCGTGCAACTGTATGCTGCCATTGCGGACCTGGTCGAGAAGTTTACGTGCATTACCTAGACCGTGAGCTATTCCTATCTTAAGTGTTAATCCGTTGAAATCAACATCGGCAATACGAAGATTTTCTAAACCTCTTAACTGAGTGAATTCAATTTTATCCAATTTTTTGCCTGTATGCAATTCATAAGCTGTACGACATGCAGCTTCAATTACACCACCGGTGGTTCCGAAGATTACACCTGCACCGGTCGATTCTCCTAACGGAGCATCAAAATCTTCGTCGGGCAATTCGGTAAAGTTGATATTAGCCTGTTTAATCAATGCAGCCAATTCGCGGGTTGATAAAGCATAATCAACATCAGGGTTGCCATTTACTTTGAATTCTTCACGCTGGCATTCCTATTTTTTAGCTAAACAAGGCATAATGGATACAACTACCATTTTTTCTCTTTCGACGTTGAGTTTTTGTGCTAAGTATGATTTTGCTATAGCGCCAAACATTTGCTGCGGAGATTTTGCTGTAGAAGGAACATCTAACAAGTCGGGATAATATTCTTCGAAGAAATTAACCCATGCAGGACAACATGAAGTAAGAATCGGTAAACGAACGGATTTGTCGCCATTCAGGTACTTAGTTAATCGGCCAAGTAATTCAGAGCCTTCTTCCATAATGGTCAAGTCGGCAGCAAAATCGGTGTCAAATACATGATTAAACCCTAAACGTCTTAATGCAGCTACAAGTTTTCCGGTTACCAAGGTGCCGGGTTCTAATCCGAATTCTTCGCCTAAGGCAGCACGAACAGCAGGAGCTGTCTGAACCACAACTACTTTTTCCGGATTTGCCAAAGCACGTATCACTTTATTAGTGTCATCAACTTCGGTTAATGCGCCTGTAGGACAAACAGCTACGCACTGACCGCAATAAGTACATGTACTCTTTATGAGGTCTTGTTCAAAAGCGGGTGCAACAACTGCCATAAATCCTCTGTTAACAGCACTGAGTGCTCCTACTGTCTGAACTTTATTGCACATGGTTTCGCAACGACGGCACATAATGCATTTGTCAACATCGCGGATAATCGATGGGGAAGTGTCTTTACGATAAATGGATTGCTCGCCTTTGTAATGAATTTCCCTGATTCCAAGATCCTGGGCCATCTTCTGCAAATCGCATTTGCCATTTTTAGCGCAAACAAGGCAATCGAAAGGATGGTCGGAAAGAATAAGTTCCATCACGGTTTTACGTGCATTTAAAACTCTAAC
>CAZDUU010000086.1:0-7028 GCA_964508675.1 uncultured Bacteroidales bacterium
AACGATTGAATTGACGAATACCAATGTTCTGGTTGGATTATTTATATTGGATGGCTGCCCTGATCAACCAACCACTAACTGTGTGGCAAAAAATGAAGCATCAAATGGTAATCCTAAATTATCAAATATTTCACTTACGGCAAATACCACCTATTATATCATTATTGACACATATAATGCAGCAAATCTTTTTCCATCGACCGGTTTCAATTTCAATATAGACGAAAGCCACACGGTTGATGCAAAGAATATGTGGATGTTCAAACCACATTCAGGTTGCCACCTCAACAATCAGACACCCATGATGATGGTATACAGAAATGTAGGGACAGATACTATTGATACTGTTACTTGCGGATACCAGATTGATAATAATACACCTTATACGCAAACAAATGTTTATACCTTACCTTCTAATCAGGAGCTGTATTTCACATTTGCTGTACCTGCTGATTTATCAAATACGCCACAAACTTATAAGATAAAAATGTTTGTTTCAGCAAATAATGATGAGAATCATTCCAATGATACCATTACGAAATGGATAACACATGGAAGTTTTGTTTCCGGTTTTCCTTATTTTGAAGACTTTGAAAGCAGCGATGGTGGTTTTATTTCTCAATGGATTTCTGATTTACAACCGACCTCATCATGGCAATGGGGTCAACCCAATGCAACAGTAATAAACCATGCTTCAAGCGGGAATAACTGCTGGGCTACAAATTTAACTGGAAATTATTTAAGTCCGGAAGATTCATATATACTATTTCCGTGTATGGATTTTACAAATATCACTTTACCAATCATAGACATGGATTTATGGTATAAAACGGCTGTTGTGGATATTGCCCAGTTGGAATATAGCATTGACTCTTCATATACCTGGCAAAGAATCGGAAATACCGGAGAAGGTTTAAACTGGTACAATACTCCTTCAGGTTACAGTGATATGGGATGGAACGGGAATTCAGGAGGATGGGTACACGCACAACACACATTAGACGGACTGGGCGGAAAATCGTATGTCCTTTTAAGATTATCGTTCAGAGGAGGAATAAATGGCACTGATGAAGGAATTGCCGTTGATAATATTAAAATAAGTGAATCGCCCATGAATGACATTTCCATTGATTTATTGAAATATCCTTACGATTCGTGTGGCTTATCTGATAATGAAAAATTAATATTCCAGGTAACCAATAACGGACTTAATGATTTACAGAATATTCCGATTAAAATATCTATTGACGGAGGTCTTACATTTACCAATGATACTATCAGAGATACGTTGTCTTTTACAGAAAGTATTTTAGATACTGCTACGAATCACTTTAACTTTTATCAAAGTTCATTATATAATGTAATTATATACAGCGACCTTACTAACGATCAAAACCGTTTAAATGACACACTCAGGGTTAAAGTAATGAATTATCCTGTTATCAGCTCTTTCCCTTACGTTGAGGATTTTGAAACTTCCAATGGGTTATGGTATTCTGATGGCCTAAATAACTCCTGGCAATGGGGAATTCCTAACGATTCAGTACTTACTAATGCAGCTTTTGGAACTCACATTTGGGCAACAAACCTGAGCGGGTATCACAATATGGCCGAAGAAAGTTATACACAGAGCCCATGCTTCGATTTAACCTCATTACAAAAACCTGTGTTTAAAAGTTGGATTTGGTACGACGAAACTTATCCCACCTATTGTCAGGTTCAGGTAAACAACGGAATTAATAACACATGGGAAACAATGGGTTCAGCCAGTGATCCCAATTGGTATAACTCCGGTTATTCGTGGACTTACACTTCAGGTGGATGGAAACAGGTAAAACATTCATTATCAAACTACAATAGTTTTAATTTTTTCAATCTGAAATACTATTTCAAAGGCACTGTTCAAAAAACAGGTTTTGCATTTGATAAAGTAGAAATATGCGATGCACCGACTGCTGATTTTACTGAAATAGCACCAACTAAAGGAGGTTATTTTGTTTACTTTGTAAATCAAAGTCAACGTATGGACTCCTGTCTGTGGAATTACGGTGACGGGAGTTTTTCAAAAGAGTCCTCCCCCACTCATCAATATCCAGGTGCCGACAGCGTTTTAGTTACGCTGACCGTGTGGAACAGTTGCGATGTTGACAGTGTAAAAAAATATGTTCATCCTTTATTTATCTCAGTCCCTGAAAACAATTTTTCTGATTGTATTAATGTTCGCTTAAACTTGAATAACCTGTTCATATTAAATCAATGTTTTGAAAAAGATATTAATATTGAAGTTACGGATATCTTAGGAAAAATTATTTTGCAAAATAAATTCAAACTTAACCAAGGACTTAATTCAATTCATTTAAATGGTATGAATAAGCAACAAATATACTTTATACGTTTATATACAAACAATTCTTCTTACACATTTAAAAGCTTTGCCTATTAATGCCCGGAATTAAATTAGTTATTTCTTTAGTCTGGACTATTTTGATAATAATCGGATCGTCCATTTCGGGAAATACATTAGATGAAATTCCAATAATCAATATTCCTTATTTTGACAAGTTTATTCATTTCACTTGGTATTTCTTTCTTTACATTTTCTGGTACTCCTATATAATTAATAAGGATATCAAAAATCAAAAAATAGCAGTCCGTATCATCTTGATTATTTCCATTATTTTTTTTGGATTAATCATAGAAATTCTTCAGGATAAAGTTTTTATTAAAAGATCGACCGATATGTTTGATTTTATTGCAGATGCAGCAGGAGCCTTTTTTGCATTTTTAATTTTCTTTAAACTTTATCAATCGAAAGTCTTTGGGAGATATTTATAATTATTTTGTATTTTT
This sequence comes from uncultured Bacteroidales bacterium, assembly GCA_964508675.1. Classification (GTDB taxonomy): domain Bacteria; phylum Bacteroidota; class Bacteroidia; order Bacteroidales; family GWA2-32-17; genus Ch61. Next base: position 2,851 of record CAZDUU010000086.1, read on the forward strand.
GCGTAAATTCCTTTTTAATGGCAAAAATAAAGTACAAATTTAATCCCGAAACACTTACTTATCATCGCATTGAAAGGAGTCTTAAGAGCAAGCTGATGCGGGTTTTCTATTCGCTGGTAAGTGCTTTATTTTTTGCAGTAGCAGGCGTATTTATTTACAATTCATTTTTCGACTCACCCAAAGAAAAAATTCTGAAACGTGAAAATAAAATGCTCATTTTCCAGTATGAAGAATTAGATAAAAAAGTAAATGAGATGGAAAATGTATTATCCCAACTTCAATACAGGGATGATAATATTTACCGTAGCCTGTTCGAGGTTGAGCCAATTCCTGAGACGGTAAGAAAAGCAGGATTTGGCGGAAGCAACAAATACGAAGAGCTTGAAAATCTGGAACATTCAGAACTTATTATCCATACCTCAAAACACATCGATCAGATTATGAAACAAATATATGTTCAGTCAAAGTCGTTCGATGAAATTGTCAACCTTGCCAAAAACAAGGAAAAATGGTTAAAATCAATGCCGGCTGTACTACCTATTCTAATCAAGGATAAATTTAAAATCACATCACACTTTGGAGTACGCTATGACCCTGTTTACAGAAACGTTAAGAAAATGCACGAAGGGATTGACTTAAACTGCGCAACAGGAACCAATGTAAGAGCGACTGGTGACGGTGTTGTTATTGAAGCAAATTTCTCAAACAGAGGTTATGGAAATGAAATTATTATTGACCATGGATTTGGATATACAACACGATATGCACATTTAAGCAAAATCATTGCAAAAAAAGGTCAAAAGGTCTCAAGAGGTGAAATTATCGGAAAAGTAGGAAGCACAGGAAAATCAGTTGGACCACACCTTCATTATGAAGTCAGGAAAAATGGAAAGGCTATTAACCCGATTAACTTCTTCTATCTTGACTTATCGCCTGAAGAATATGATCAGATGATTGAAATGTCTGCTGAAGAAGGAGGTATTGCTTTAGACTAAATTATGCCATATAAAAAGCCAAATATCGAAAAAATTCATTACTCAATTGGCGAAGTTGCCGAAATGCTTAGTCTTGCCCCATCAGTACTGAGGTATTGGGAAAAAGAATTTACTATACTGAAGCCTTTTAAGAACAACAAAGGGAATAGATACTTTACTCCAAAAGATATTGAAAATTTGAGACTTATTTATCACCTCTTAAAAGAAAAAGGTCTTACAATTGATGGAGCAAAATTATATATTCGGAACAAAGGAGAAGAAAAACTTACAAAAGAAATTCAGCTTCTCTCAAAATTAAATTCAATAAAAGATGAATTACTTCGCTTAAAAGAAGGATTGAAAGATATTCCTAAAAAGACCTTATAAAGAGAAAATGAATAAGAAGAAAAACAGAGTTGACGTAATCTATTCTACAAATCCTGATTTTCAATACCAATACGAGAATCCAGATCAGGAACCCGATACTCTGCCAGAAAATAAACAAAAGCTTTATATCAGTTTAGATAAAAAAAACAGAAATGGTAAAGTTGTTACATTAATCAGCAATTTTATTGGAAAAACTGAAGATTTAGAAAAACTTGAAAAAAACCTTAAAACAAAGTGCGGTACAGGCGGGTCATCTAAAGACAGTGAAATCATAATCCAAGGTGATTTCAGGGATAAAGTTGAACAAATATTAAATTCACTCGGCTACAAAACTGTTCGTAAAGGTTAACAAACCTTTAACTAAATTTAACGTAAAAAATCCTAAACTTCGATTTTATGAAAAGATATATATTTCTTTCAGTAATAGCCTTAATTTTATCTTTCACAAAAACAAAGGCACAGGTGGGCACAGAGTTTTGGTTTGCTGCTCCTGAAGTAACTACAGGTCACAATGACGCTGGTCCAAAATTCAGATTTACCAATACGTCATCTACAGCTACTGCAAACGTTACTGTAACAATGCCGGCACAACCATGGACTCATTTCACACCAACACCTATTGTAATTGCCCCAAATGGAACAGCAACTTTAGTTCTTGATGTCGCACCTAACAGTTTTAAAGACACTATTGAAAACAAGCCGACAAATACCGTTCTTACAAAAGGAATCCATATTGTTTCAGATATTCCAATCACTGCATATTATGAAGTTGACAATAGCAATAATAATGAAATTTTTGCATTGAAAGGAGCAAACGCACTTGGTACAGAATTTTATATCCCCATAACTCAAAATAGTCTGACTGCTGCAAATTTATACAACCATACTCCATTGACTCCTAATGCATTATCAACTTTTGATATTATAGCAACAGAAAATTCAACAACTGTTCAAATTTTTTCGCATGTAGCCGTTGATGGCCATGCTGCAAATTTACCCTTTACTATCAGCTTAAATAAAGGTCAAACATATTCCTGCGGTTTTTCAGGAACTAACTTTCAAAATCCGGTCAATCAGCCTTCAGGTGCAGTAGTAATGTCTGATAAACCCATAGCAATTACCGTTAAAGAAGATTCAAAGCAGCATACAGGGAACACCTGTTATGACTTAATAGGAGATCAAATCGTTCCGGTTGATATTATCGGTACTGATTATATTGTAATAAAGGGACAATTAAATGCCACCGCAGGCGAAAGTTTTTTTATCCTCGCCACAGAAAATAATACACACGTATATGTAAACGGTGCCTCAACACCCGTTACAACACTCTTTGCAGGTCAAACTTATTATCAGGATAATATTACAATGCCAAGAATGTATATTCATACGGATAAACCTGTTTACTGTACACAAGTCACAGGAACCGGATGTGAGTTAGGTTCTGCTTTATTACCTCCCTTAAATTGTGCAGGGTCCAGTTCTGTCAGCTTTGTAAGATCAACAACCGAACTTTGCTATTTAAACATCATGGTAAGAAAAGGTTCTGAAGGGAACTTTACATTATATGGAGGAAGTAACCCCAATTGTATAACTGCAGCAGATTTCGACACTGTTCCAGGAACGAATGGAGAATGGGTTTCAACCTATGGAAAATCATTTTCATTAACCGAAATTCCACAGGGAGTTAATATGAGACTTGTAAACTCCTCGGATGTTTTTGGAATGGGTTTATTTAATGGTGCTGTTGCAACAGGAGTCCGTTACGGGTTCTTTTCTGAATATGTTGCAAAAATTAATCTTGAAGCAGGTCTGAATCAAACAATCTGTGGGAATCAGTCAGCCATATTGTCCGGGAGTGTTTCAGGCGGAGCAACTCAGGGTATATGGACTACTTCCGGCTCAGGCACTTTTGTCCCAAATGCAAGCACATTAAATGCTTCTTATATTCCAAGTGCATTAGATATTCTAAATGGAATGGCAACGCTTACATTAACTTCTGTATCTCAATGTTATCCGGTGAGTGATAATCTGACACTTACTATTTTACCTGCTCCTGTTGCAAATGCAGGTTCAGACATAAGCGTTTGTGCTAATAATCCTAATATTGTTCTTAACGGAAGCGTATCATATGCAACTGGTGGAATATGGAGCGGAGGAAGCGGTAGTTTTGTTCCCAACAATACAACTCTAAGTGCTACATATATTCCCACAGCGGCAGAAATATCAAGCGGCTCAATAAATCTAACGCTCACAACGACAGGAAACGGATCATGTGATGCAGCTACGGATCAGGTTGTCATCACATTCACAACAGCTCCTACAGCTAATGCTGGACCGGATATTTCAGTGTGTGCTAATAATGCAATTGTAAATTTAAGTGGTTCAGTTACTGTAGCAACAGGTGGCTCGTGGAGTGGTGGTACTGGGACTTACAATCCCGGACCTAATTTATTAACAACTCAGTACACACCTTCAGCAGCCGAAATTTCTGCTGGTAGCGTAAATCTCACACTAACAACAACCGGAAATGGAGGTTGTAACGCTGTTTCAGATGACCTAATTATCACCATCACATCTGCTCCGACAGCAAATGCAGATATTGATCAAACCAAGTGTAAAAACAATGCTATTACAACTTTAAATGGATCATATACCGTTTCAACAGGTGCTGTTTGGAGTGGTGGAACGGGTCTGTTCAGCCCAAATAATACCACCATGAGTGCTCTTTACACTCCTTCTGCTGCGGAACTTGCAAACGGATTTGTCAACCTAACATTAACAACTACCGGAAACGGAAACTGTTTAGCGGTTAACGAC
>CAZDUU010000087.1:0-7000 GCA_964508675.1 uncultured Bacteroidales bacterium
AATACCCTGATAAAGTTCAGATGTTTTTAATTGATTTCCAAGAATTTGTCCAAGATAAATACCCACATCCTGGCGACCTCTATATTTTAATAAGTGTAGTAAATGCTGCGTTCTTCCTTTTTTGTGAAAATATAGCAGGGTAGTAGCTGTTTCAACCGGAATTCTCCCGACAAAAAGCTGCTCAACGGGATTTTCTTTCATTAAGTGATAATTTGTTAGTGGCAGTTCAGCTATACATTTGGTACAGATAACATGTTCTCCTTTGAGTAGGGGAATATTGCATGCCCCACAAGTTCTCGGGTAAATAAGTTCAATTAAATCCCTAAGCCAGGACATAAACTAATTATTTGGACAAACTTCGGCCTGACGACGTTTTGCTTCTTCATAACCCATCTGGGCTGCTTTTTTCAAATCGAGGCAAGCTTCTGAATATTTTTTCTGTTCATACAGAACAGAACCTCTGTAAAAATATGCTTCAGCAGAAGGGTTAAGCTTAATTGATTTATTTATGTCTTCCATTGCTTCGGTGTATTTCTGTTTGTTCATATAAAATATTCCTCTTTTCAGGTAAGCATCGCTGTTGTTGGGCGCAAGGTCAATGGCTTTGTTAAAATCTTTGATGGCCAGAGGTTCTTTTGTTTTTCCCAGTTTTGAATATTCTAATCCCCTGAGATAAAAAGCCTCGGCTTCGCTTGCATTCAAAGTTGTAGCTTTGGTGAAGTCTTTAATAGCATTGGCCGTTTGATTTAGTTGTGAAAATGACTTGCCACGCATGATGTAAACATCATATTTTTTGCTGTGATATTGATTAATAAGAACATTCAAATCTGTCATGGCATTTTCGTACAATGATTTTTCAAAATATGCTTTAGCTCGTTTGTAATGTATGTCTTCATCTTTTTTGCCAAGACTGATTGCTGAGGTTAGGTCTTTTATTTCGTTGAGATAATCTTTTTGCTGTTCGTAACATTGAGCTCGTTTGAGAAAAGCATCAGCATTGTCGGGCGAGTATGTTATTGCCTGGTTTAAATATTTAATAGCATCTTCATATTTCCCTTTTTCCAGAATGAGGTCAGCTAAAGAATTATAGACCCATGGATTTTGTGTTTTCAGGTCAATGGCTTTTTGTAAATCATTATAGGCATTGATTTTTTTGTCAGACATTTTCATGTACAATTCTGCCCTTTTTTCATATGCTTTAAGGTAATCCTGTTTTAAACGCAAAATCTGGTTCAGGTCGTTTAGTGCTTCCTGCTGCTTATTTAAAATCAGATATAATTCCGAACGTTTCAGAAATGCTTCGAAATAGTCTTTTTTTGCTTTTACCGCTTCTGTCAAATCGTTAATGGCTAAATCGTATTTTTTTTGCTCTGTATAGCACAAGGCTCTGTGATACCAGGCTTCGTGATAAAATTTGTCTTTTTTTACAACATCTGAGAATTTTGCAATAGCTTCGATGTATTTTCCCTGGTCCTGAAGCTTAACACCATCTTCGAAAAAATCGTTTATAGTTTGGGCATGAGAATTCACTGCCCATACCCAAATTATTGCTAAAAGAAAAACTTTTTTTATCATCGTTATTTTGATGGAACACTGATAAGTACTTCAGTTAAGAATTTCCAGAATTTTTCTACCGACGGAATATGAAGCTTTTCGTCAGGACTGTGAACTCCACGCATGGTGGGCCCAATGGAAATCATATCAAGTTCGGGGTATTTTTCAAGGAAAAGCCCACATTCTAAACCTGCATGGATAGCTTTTACTTTAGCTTCTTGTTTAAATAATTTTTTATAAACCTTAGCAGAAACTTCCAAAATCGGACTTTGAGGATTCGGTTTCCAACCGGGGTAACCGTTTGAATGTTTTATTTCAGCTCCTGACAATGCCAAAGCGCATTCAACCATATTTACGATATCGGTTTTTGCAGATTCTACCGAGCTGCGTTGGCTTGTTGTGATTTCGATTTTATTTTTTCCTTTAATTTTAACGGATGCAAGATTGGTGAAGTTTCAACCAAACCGGGCATATCCATGCTCATGGCTATTACTCCGTGAGGGCAGGCATACAATGATTGGAGAAGTTTGGGCTGTGTTCTCCTGTCGATAATAGTTGCAACTTTTGAAGTTTTTTCAATCTGAACCTTGATGTTTTCTTCAGTGTGCTTGTATTCTTCTTTGATAGCTTTGAAAAAGTCACTAACTTCTTTTTCGATTTTCTTTACTTTTTCATGTGTTACATAAAAAACGGCATATGCTTCTCTGGCAATGGCATTACGAAGATTTCCGCCGTCAATAGCAGATAATTTAATGCCATATTTCTGATCCAATGTAAATAAAATACGTGTCATAAGTTTTAACGCATTGGCATAACCTTTATTGATATCATCGCCGGAATGGCCACCACGTAAGCCACTGACTGTTAATTTTAACGGAATTTGTTTTCCGGGGGCTTTTTTAGGTTCAAATTTCAGCATTGCAACAGTGTCTTTTCCGCCTGCACAACCTATAAATATTTCACCTTCATCTTCAGAATCAAGATTAATCAGTATTTTTCCGGTAAAGAAACCCGGTTTTAAAGCAAATGCACCGGTTAAGCCTGTTTCTTCATCAATAGTAAAGAGGCATTCAACAGGTCCGTGTTCAACATCTTTCGAGGCAAGAATGGCAAGCTGAGCGGCAACACCAATACCATTATCGGCACCGAGAGTGGTTTCTTTTGCTTTGAGCCATTCACCGTCAATAACCGGAATAATGGGGTCTTTATCGAAATTGTGTTTTGAGTTGCTGTTTTTTTCGCAAACCATGTCCACATGGCTTTGTAATACAACGGTTTTTACTTTTTCAAGGCCTTTGGTTGCTGGTTTTGAAATGAGTACGTTACCGGCTTTGTCAATTTTATATTCTAATTTGTTTTTTTTTGCAAATGCTTCGAGGTAAGCAATTATTTTTTCTTCTTTTTTTGAAGGACGTGGAATAGCTAAAATTTCTTCAAAATATTTCCACACTAATGAAGGGTTTAATTTTTCAAGCATAAGAAAATTTTTTCGTAAAAATAGCTTTTTTTAAAGTGGAATGCAAGAAAAATTGTTAGGGAATTACATAATTATAATTGTATCTGTTTAAATATTTTAAAATGGAGATGGGGTCGTCAGATTGAATGATATCGACATTACTTTTTAGAGCTAATTTATTTTCATAAAATGTCTTAGGCGAATATGCCATTATTCTAAGTCCTTTTTTATGAGCAATTTCAGTGTTTAATAAGTCATTTCCTAATTGACATGAAAGGCCAAAAAAGCTATCATTTACTGCTATCTGAACGTTTTCTTCAGTTGGTTCATGCATCAGGAACATTTTATTTTTTAAACCGATTCTTTTTGCTGTTAAAAGAAAATCTTCGCCCCCTTCCAGGAACACATGTTTAGTCATGTGGTATTGTTCACAAATTCGTTGAATAGCCCTTGCTAACTGAGCTTCATATTGATTCAGATTACTGTTCTCATAATCTACTTTGCAATCAAATGAAAAATAATAATTGTTAAGATTTGGGATTTTGCTAAAAACACTGTCGGCACGGTTTATAAAAATATTATTTTCGAATGCATAATATTTATAATTCTTAATTTCTTCCCATGTATAATTATAGATTTTTCCGCTTCCTGTGGTCAGAGGACTCAGATCGTTATCATGAAACAAAACTAAAACAGAGTCTTTCGTTATTTGAACATCAAACTCACACCCGTCTGCACCGACGTTTGTTGATATAAGAGCAGTTTCGATGGTATTTCCAGGATTTTTTAAATAATATGAGCTAAATCCGCGATGTCCGATGATCATGACCTTTGTACCGAAGTAACTATCATCACTTTTTTGTTCTTTTTTGCATTGCAATAAAAAAAATGATAATAGTATGATAATTAAAGTCTTAAAATGCATAGCAGATTTGAATATGACTAATACCCCAAAATTTATAATTGGCTGTATTCCAATGTGCATCTAAAACTGCTATTTTATTTTCATCAGTATTTAGCAGGTTAAAAAGAGATGCTGTAATACTCGTTCCGGCTTCAACAAAAAAGTGTTTTGAAATTCTGTATTTCGCTCCAATTCCAAGGCCAATTCCTCCGGAAAGCTGATGATGGCTGTCTTGAAGCAAATTATTATTCAGACTGTTGGTCGTTTTTAATTCTTTCCAGTAATAGTGTAAATCAATCAAAGATGAAACAAAATAGCTAAATCGTTTTGACTTTTTAAATAAGGGGAGTTTATAATTTACACCCTGAATAAGATTAACACCATATGAAGTTACATGCTGTCTTGTATAATGCAAACCTCCATCTTCATTGAAAAAATCATAATACTTATAAAAATTGTATTGATCATATAAGCCTGCATCAATATGATGAAATAAAGAAAAGTTCTCATTTATGTTCCTTTCAAATTCAACACCTGCACGTATTTCTTTTTTTGAATCGAAAAAAACATTGTAAAGAGACAAAATATCAAGTTTAACAGAGTTTTTATAAATACTGTCTTTTTGTGACAATAAAAATAGTGGATTAATAATTAGTAAGATAAAAATAAATAAGTGTTTCATTACTTTTCTCTCAACAAGTGAAGGAAGCCCTCGTATTTATATTCTTTTCCTCTGTGATCTTTTGCTTTAATTACAATGTAATAGATGCCGGGTGAAGCTTCTGTTCCGGTTATTTTACCGTCCCAGTATCCATCGATGTCGTTCCATTCAAAAACTTTTCTGCCCCAACGGTTGTATATTTTTGCTTCGAACTCATCGATAGCTTCTCCGTGAACTTTAAATAAATCATTATCGCCATCTCCATTTGGAGTGAAAACATTAGGCACCTCAAAGACGGGTTCTTTATCAACACACAGAGGATTGAAAGTCGTTGTGTCAATACAGCCGTCTTTGCTTGTCGCAATAAGGGTAATGATATAGCAACCGTCATAGGCGAACGTTATCGTTGGGTTTTCAGAGGTTGATGTATAGACTATCTGGTTGTTCTCATCATATACTCTCCATGAGTATTTTCTGCCGTTGTAAGTAGTGTTAACCATTGTAACTTCATAAGGAGCTGTCTGATGCTGTTCCAAAATTGTCGTGTCGAACGAAGCAATTACCGTTCCGGTGTCAGGTATAAAAATGCTTAAAGTATCATGACAAACTGTTCCGGGAGTGGCATCAGGGCTTTGTGATTGGCCATTTACAACTACATAAAACCATGATTCAGGGCAAAGGTTTTCCCTGATTAAAGTTGTTGAATTGGTATCGAGCCAGTTGAATGTGTAGTAATTAGTATGAGTTTGTCCCAGATTGTCGATATAGTTAGTACTCAACTCTATCTTTCCTGTACAATATCCGCATGCAGCGGGAGAAATAGTATTTTGAGGATTGAAAGGTGACGGCTCATGTACAATCCCTGTAACTAAACCACTGTAACATCCCCACATATTTTGCTCAATCAGCGATATATTGTGATGTTCACCATCTGTCCAGTTTACATAAATAGTATCACTCTGAGATGGATCTGATATAAGCGGGTTTAATATTCCTTCGGGATATGACCAAATGAATTGAGTTATTCCATAATCTGTATGGTTTGGAGAATTCCATGTGTGAGCAATAATCATAGAGCTGTCGTAACGGCAGGCCGGGGTTGTTACTGTAAATTGTCCGCTTGGACGAGGTGCAAAATATAACCTTAAAGTGTCTGCATCAGAACAAATATTGCTTTGTTCCTGCCAAATAAATTCTCTGTATGGCTGGTTGGAAGAGAATACTGTATAGCAGGCCGGGCAGGTCAAATATAAACTGTCATCTGAAACATGTGTCTGTGTATAATTATTAATTCCCTGTGTGAAATGGACATACGTAATATCTGAACTATACCATAGGCCTGTTCCAAAAGACGGTTGAGCATCCATCTGGTAATTCAAACCACAAACAGTATCGGTTTTTATCTCGCTGTTGTTTCCGAATAATCCGGGCCAATAATGTCCGCCTGCATTGGCATCTGGTTTTTGAATAAAGTTTACATAAAGAACATCGCTGGTATCCCTGCAGTTTCCGTTAACTGTTATCCAATAGAAATGGTGTGCTCCATAGTAAGAACTGCTTCCTGTATCAATAGTTGCAGTAACGTGATTATAACTAAATGGCGTTGGCGTATAGGTCGTATTGAAAACAGTATCAGACCAATACCCATAGCCGACTGAAGGAACTTCTGCAGAAAGAAGGTTATAGCTTGGTCCGCAAACCAAAGAATCAGAAGGATCAGTGAGAATTACAGCATCTACCAGAGTTCCAAAGTAAATATTGACAGAGTCATAACCATAGCAGGTTCCGTTAAACTCTGTCCAATATAAGGTTACAGTATCATTTTCAGACGGCCATCGAACCCATGTACACGGTTGCAAACTATTTCCGGGAGTAGGTGCCGGGTCATCAGGATTAACGTAATATGCAATACCGCTTGGACCGCTCCATTGACCTCCGGATACAGTAGGATGGGCACAGATATATGCAAATTTACCGCATACACTTGAATCTAAGCCGGCATCAGGTTCCGGAGCTACTAAGAAATTAATAGTAATGGTATCCTGATCATAGCATTGAGACATGTGAGGGTTCATTTCCTTCCAGATAAAGTCATAAATTCCGTATTGTGTGACATTAACCATGGTTAAAGCATTGGTGGGTGGAACGAAGTTCGCTGTTCCAGGTCCGTTTAATGTTGACCATTGTCCGGCTGGTGTCAAAAGACTTGTTGTTGCATGCAGCCAATATGTTTTACCGCACACAGTTGTGTCAATTCCTGCATTTGCATGAGGAATCTGATTAAAATATACCTGAACAGAATCCAACGACTGGCATCCGGGGCCGCTCTGAACATGCCATACAAAATATACCGATTGATAATCAGCTGTGTTGAAAAATTGATTAGGATTATTTATTGTTACCTGTGAATTCCATGGAAGAGGAT
>CAZDUU010000088.1:0-6972 GCA_964508675.1 uncultured Bacteroidales bacterium
AGAGAAGTACGTTTTATATTGTGAAATTAACGATTGTAAGTAGTTTTTCTTTCACAAGCATGACACCGTCACCATCTGGTTAACGTCATGCCAGACATGATCTGGCATCTCCACAGTCAAAGACGAATGAATACAAATGCGTGAGATGTTTGTAAAAAAGATTCTGAATCAAGTTCAGAATGACACAAGGGCGGGGTTTTATACCAATGCTTTTTTGAAGTTGCAATTGCTTTATTAGCGTTGGAACAAGCGTGATTCCTGTGTCAAAAGCGTCATTAACCTGATTGTTTATTCCTTTTCAAAGAGATTTCTGCCTGAGAAAACAGGTTTTCAATGTCTTTATTCGCTGTATCAAACTGAGCCAAACCTTCGGAAAAGCTGATTTTTTTAATTTCAAAATCTTTTAAGGTTGCAGGTTCAGCATTTAAGCATATGTTTTTGAAATCTTCTATTGCTTTTGTTGATTCTTGTATGCTTTTATGAGGGAAAACAATGACAAACTCATCGCCAATGCGGAAACGGGCATAGAGTGCGTCTTTTTTGAAATGCTTCCTGAGCATTTCGGCGAATTCGACAATAACTTCATCGCCCAGACGATAACTTTGTTTGTTATATTCTCTGAAGTTGTCAATGTCAATAATGGCAAGAGAAAAAGGAGTATTCTGCTGGATGAGTTTTTCTACCTCCAGACAGATACCCCTGTAGTTCATTAATGAAGTCATGGGATCAGTTTCTGACATTTTTCTGAAATATCTTACCCTCTTTACACAGTAAAGGCATGATAAGAAAAGTAAAATCAGAAAAAATATGCAGAGGTAAATAATGGTATTTCCGACCATGCTTCAAATTATTTTGTTCTGCTTCTTAAAGGGAACGATTTCTTTTGCAGATAGTCGTAACGAAGATTGCGTCCGGGCTGATAGCACAAAGCTATAATGGAATCCTGGGCTTCTTTTATGGTGCTGTATTCGGCAAAATCGAGGGTTCTTATGATAGCTTCGAAAACTCTGATAGCACCTGAATGGTCGGCCAGTAAAATTCGTTTTCCTAAGTTTCTGTTCAATAAATCAACGAATGAATAAGCAATTCTCCAGTCGGCTTCGATCAGGGTTTCACCTTCGGGATAGTGATAGAAGCGGTTTTTGAACATTTTTGAGACAGAAGCTTCAACTTCCGGAGTAATGTCTTTTCCAGCGCTGTATATTTTAACAGCTTCGGCTGTAACTTCTTTTTTGTTTTTGAAAGTTAATGCGCCGTATTTTTGTGAGTTAATACCAAAAAGTGCATTAAAGGTCATGTTGGTATAACCGGCTTCCTGTAAGAAATATCTGGCTGTCTGTTCGGTATTTTCAGATTCACTGCCATAAACCTGAACAGGGTTGTCTTTTGACCATGACCAGAGTGGGTAACCGCTCTTATCGAGAATGTCAACGGCAACTTTAAAATCTTTGCCAAGTTCTTTGGCAGATGCAATGCCTTCTTCTTTTAAGAAATTACTTAATATACCGGGGATACGACGATTTTTATCCCATGTATCCCAATATCCCGAGCCCACGAATTCGGGATTTTCGCCGCCTGATTCGTGGATGGATTTTCCGTGTCTGATAAGAATAACCTGCGTTTGATTTAATGGAACATATGCTTGGGGAAACATAGGGATTGCCTTTTCGTTTGGTAGCCAAATGATTGCTTCATTCATAGAAAGTCCGCTGCCATCGTCCAAAGTTCTGCCAACAGTTCTTCTGCTTCCATCAGGATTTGTTGCCATATCATCGGCCAAAATAAGTTTTGTGCGGTACCTGGTCATGGAAGATCCGTACGAGGGAATATTCTGAGGGCAAAGCATATCACTGAACTTACTCAGGCTGAAAATCTGAAGTAATAATCTTCTGAAACTGTCATTTTTAATAAGTCCGTTCCATGCAAGATAGAATAGGTGCGGATTGCCATTGGGAATCTGATGCTTAATGAATTCATATTTACTTTTAACGTAACTTTGAGGATTCATATCCACTTCAAAATTCTTTAGGAAGAAGTAAATATCCTTACTTATAATTTTAAGATTGTTGACAAAATCCTGGTTGACGTCGTTAATGGATAAGTCCATCTTGTCTCCGTAAATATATTTCAGGAAGGCAATGTCATTTTTTACACTTTTTTCAGTGTGACAGTTATGGAATTCGGCATGTTCTCTCTGTGCAATGTTTATAGAGATTTCTTTTTTCTTTTCCTTGTTTGCGGGTTCGTTTGTCTTTTCCTTGCAAACTTGTGTGTCGTCTTTTTTCATAATAACGTGTTTAAATATTTTAAAAAATATCGAATTGCAAAAATAATCAACTTTATACAGTTTTGTACTGATAAGTCGTTTAAAAAAATGTCAAAAAAAGATTGATAAAATGTAAAATAAATCAGACTGCAAAAATGAGGTGTGTTAAATATAGTAAATCAGATGGTTGTGCTAAATGTGTATGTATTGTGATATTTTTTTTGTTAATTCTTTTTTATCCAGTGGCTTTGTTAAATAATCATTAAAAGTTGCTTCATACTTTGCCTTTTCATGTTCCAATGCATAGGCTGATTGTGCAATAATCGGCATGTCGGGTTTTCGTTCTTTGATTATTTTTGCGGCTTCAAATCCCGACAAAACAGGCATTTTAATATCCATTAAAATTAAGCTGATATAGGGATTTTCATTAAATAAATCTATTAATTCTTTTCCGTTTTTTGCACGAATAATATTTAAACCTAATGGCGCTATAATTTCTTCGATGAAAAGAAAGTTATTTTCATCGTCCTCGGCAACTAATATTGTTTTGTCTGTGTTTTTATTAGTTTTTTCGGTATCTTCATATGTTGTATTGTTGACCGGCTTATATGGAATTGTAAAGTAAAATATGGATCCTTTATCAGGTTCTGAATCAACCCATATTTTGCCCCCCAGAAGCTCTACAAAGCCTTTTGAAATAGAAAGACCGATTCCTGTTCCGCCATATTGTTTATTGATAGATTCATCAGCTTGCCTGAAACGTTCGAAGATTTTCTCATGAAATTCTTTTTTTATTCCGATTCCTGTATCCCTAACATAAAATTCCATTTCATTATTTTTTAGAGAATAACCAAATTCAATTTCGCCTTCCTTTGTAAATTTGATAGCATTTGAAATTAAATTTGATAAGATCTGAGTGATCTTTGTTTTGTCTGTAATTATTTTTGATGATTCGTCATCAAGGCTTTGCTTTGATGAAATTTGTAGGTTTTTGTTCGCATGTTGCTTAAAAATGATTTGCAATTCCAACAATAAATGATTTATACAAACATTATTCTGATTTATTTTTTCCTGTTTGGTTTCAAGTGAAGATATGGTGATTAAGTCGGTTACAACTGAAAGCAGTTGATTGCAACTGTTTTGAATAATATTGGTAAATTTTTTCCTTTTGTCGTCGCTCAGGTTACTGTCGCTTAAAAAGCCGGAAAATCCAATGATGGCGTTCATGGGGGTTCTGATTTCATGAGAAATATTGTTAAGGAAAGCAGATTTTAACCTATCGCTTTCTTCTGCTTTTTCTTTAGCTTTAATTAATTCAATTTCTGTAAATTTTCGATTGAGTTCAAGACGGTCTCTCTCTAGTCTCGCATTTAATATAGGAGAAATAAATGTTGCAATTTTTTCCAATATTGTGACATCGTTTTCGCTGAATCCGTTTTCTTTGTTTGCAAAACTCAGCAGTCCAATACTTCGGTTTCCATAAACGATGGGTACGGCCAAAAAACTACTGATGTCTAAATGGCCTGCCGGAATGTGAAATGGACCTTTAGAATTCATTGATTTTTTTAGTCTTATAGATTTTCCCCATATACTATCACCCCATGTTTCGGGAGGAAAAACAACAGACTTTCCTTCGACATTACATTTGCTCCATATATCTTTGGTCAGACTTGGAATGATAAGATTTCCTTTTTCATTAATAAAACCAAATAATCCAAATTGGCATTGCATTAAATTTAATATTATTGCAAGTACTTCGTTATACATTTCTTCATCAGGAACAGTCAGGAAAACTGAAGCTATTTTGTTCATGATGGTTTTTTCCCATTCTGAATTATATAGCTTTTCTTCAGTATTTTTTCTTTCGTTTATATCCATCCTGATTCCGGTCATACGGGAAACTTTGCCATCTTCATCACGTTCTATACCAACACCCATAACTTTTTGCCAACGATAACTTCCATTAGCATGCTTTAGTCGTGCTTCGTATTCATAAGAAATAAAGTTATTGTTAAGAACATTCTGAATTTTTTGATTAACTTGTTTTAAATCATCAGGATGAACTCTTCCCAGCCATTCTTTTCTGTCCGCATTTTCAAACTTAGGGGCATATCCCAGCATAGTATAATATACAGGTGACGCATACCATATGTCATTTTTTACATTCCAGTCCCAAAGACCTATTTTCGTTGCTTCTAAGGTAAGCCTGAATCGTTCCTCCGAGATTCTGTATTCTTCTTTGGAGTTGAATAAATCAAGTTCTGCCTTTCTTAGTTTATCCATGTGTTTTTTTACAAAGAGGAACAGTAAGAGTCCGGTTATGGTTACATAAAATATTCCTTTTATAATATTAATAAGAACCAGAAAATCTTTGTTTAAAAAAAGCGCTTCTGATATTTTATCTGAAAAAATAATCCATAAAAAACCAATAATCAGGTATATAATGGTTATTTTATATTCAAACTTTAGTTTAAAATCAATTTTTTTCATCGTCTTTGTATTAGGGTAACCTTGGGTTTAGGTTTAATACAAAAATACGACAGTTTTAAATATAAACAAATCTAAGCTAAATATTTCTTTAGAATTCAATTTTATAGCTCAGATTAGGAACAACGAGCTGATTAATATCTTTCTTAACAGAATTCGTGGTTTTGTCGAAATAGTAGCGATTAAATTCTTTATAAAACAGGGCATTGATAAAATTGAGCGACCATGTTGAGGTGTGTTTTGGTTTATTGATTTTATAATTAATGGCGAACGAAAGTATTTGAGCATCGGGCTTACGTGCAGTGAATGCTTTGGAGTTATCTTCGACAATGGTTTTTGTAAGATATGTAGCATCATTATCCAGCGGAGTATAATAATCACCTCCCATCAGGCAAAGCTTTCCGCTGATATTGATGATATTGTTTTTGTCCACAAGCCATTCTTTTCCTGCCAGAAAATTTACAACATAGTGCTTATTGAAACGCGAATTGTGCATAACTCCATCGTCACCCCAGTATTTGGAATCGAAAACAGAAGCTGTAATCAAATAGTAAAAGCCTTTGTTCAAATACCTTTGATAAGTAATGTCAATCCCGATATTTCTTCCTTTTCCGTTGTTTACCAGTGAATCGTTGAAATAAATGGTGTTTTCAAGATTTTGAAGCGAAAAATTAGTATTAGGGATGACAGGAACATCAAATAATTTTTGATAGTAAGGTTCAAACTTAAGCACTTTATTTTCGCTTAACTGAATATCGTATGATAAAACCAGATGGTGAGCTTTGGTGAAATCAAGATTTTTATTTGGCTCAACCACACCGGAAGCGGTCTTTACCTGAACAAAATAAAAATTCAATAACTCAAGTTGGCTGTGCAATCCGTAGGAAATGCCAATAGATTGAAGAGGTTTGAAGTTCCATTTAAAACCAATTCGCGGTTCGATAGTGTAATTCCCGTTAAGAGCAAAATAACTGGAATAAAAACCTGCATTGAAAAATAATTGATCGTTGATATTATATTTTGATTGTGAAAAAGCCTGGATCAGGTAGCTGCTTCCATTTGCTTCTGCATAAGGTGTTAGTATATTGCTGCTATCAATACTCTGAATGTCAATGTTGTATTGCAAACGGTTGATGATAATTCCGGTTTTATTGGTGTGTTTTGGTCCGAATTTGTGATTAACAACAGTAGTAAATGTGTATTTATTGTTGCTGTTCTTTGTTTTTCCAGTAGTGTATAACGAAAGGCTGCTATTCATTTCTTCTTCGTTCAATGCAACGCCATTTCCCGAGGCAACGAGTGATGATGTCAGAAAGGTTTTACTGTTCAGGCTTATTTTATGATTCAGTCCAAGCGCAAATAAATTTAGGTCAGAATGGTATTGTTGCTTCTCGGTATCTGTTTCCCATTGCGATGAGTCCGTTTTTGCATTCCTGCCCTGATAATCCAATGCTCCTATTCCCCATACAGAGAATGTGCCTGATTTTTGAGTGGGGAAATTCAGTTTAAAGCATAGATCCTGATATTTTAATTTCCCCATTTCTTCGGGCAGGATAGGGGCAAGCAACGTTAAGGTGGAATACCGGTAATTAAAAAGAAAGGAACTTTTTTTACCTTTGACAAAGGGGCCTTCGGCCGAAATATCCGTTCCAATAAGTCCTATCTGGAAAGTGCTTTCGTATTGGTCACTGTTTCCGGTTCGGAGTTTCAAATCGAAAACTCCTGAAATGGCATTGCCGTACTCAGCTGGAAAAGCTCCGGTAAAAAAGTCCGAATTGGCGAGCATCTGGCTGCTGAGTGCCGAAATAGCCCCCGACCCCAATGAGCTGACATTGGCAAAGTGGCTTGGATTCGTTATTTCAACGCCATCCATACGCCAGAGCAATCCCTTGGGAGCATTTCCGCGAATTACGATGCCGTTAGTGCCAAGTCCGCCTGATACTCCGGCATATGAAGTCACCAGACGGGCCGGATCGTCAAAACCTCCGGCATAGCGGTTGGCCTCTTCTACACTGATTTGTGTTGCGCTGACAGTTGCCATGGAGTTGATAGGGATACTTTTATTTGCTTTTACCACAACTTCCTGCATGTTTATAGCATTTTCGGATAATTCGGCGTTTAAATAGACTTCCTTTCCCGAACTGACAAGAATTTCGTTTAAAACCAAGTCTTTGTAACCAATATAGCTTATTTTTATATTGTAACGGCCAACAGGAACG
>CAZDUU010000089.1:0-6966 GCA_964508675.1 uncultured Bacteroidales bacterium
TAGAAGTTCCTGATCTGTCAAAAAATCATCAGTTCAACGGAACTCTTACTGACCTTGCTCCGCTGGATAATGAGCGTTGCTTAATTATTCAGCAGGATATGAATACTGTAAAACTTTATACTTACAAGCCGGAGATTAATTATTTAAGCAGCTTTGGTCATGACCAGACCGGTACTTATAATGGTTATATTAAGTCTGGAAGTTCGTTTCTGATTTCTATCGATAATCAGTTATATGAACTAAATGAAATTTATGGTACGTTATTCAGTGTCTATAACGGTGAATCACTTTCTGAGATGAAATGGGAGGACTCGCATCAATTGATATACGGAGTTAGTCAAAACCGAATTATGGTTTTAAAAAATTCACCGGTACAGGTGATTTCAGGTTATGATTTTCCGGATAAAGTTGTTTTCTACGATTTTATATACAACTAAATTTATAAGGTTTTGTCTTTATATTCGCAGACTTCTTTTATTATACACTGATTGCAAAGCGGTTTGCGTGCTTTGCAAATGTATCTTCCGTGTAAAATAAGCCAGTGATGGGCATCCGGTAAATCATCAGGAGGAAGGTTGGCTGTTAGCTGTTTTTCTACTTCTAACGGTGTTTTTGCGTTCTCAACTAATCCGATTCTATTAGAAACACGAAATACGTGTGTATCTACAGCAATTGCCGGTTTATGAAAGAGTACAGAAATAATAACGTTGGCAGTTTTTCTCCCGACTCCAGGAAGAGTGGTCAGTTCTTCTATCGTGTCAGGAACTTTTCCGTTAAATTTTTCTGCCAATGCTTTCGAAATTTCGCTCAAATATTTTGTTTTTGAGTTGGGGTATGAACAGGATTTTATTAACTGAAAAATTTCCTTTTCACTTGCATCAGCCATTGTTTGAGCATCAGGATAAGATTTAAAAAGATTCGGGGTAATCAGGTTCACTCTGACATCGGTACATTGAGCCGAAAGTACAACTGCCACAAGAAGCTGGAAATGATTTTTGTAATGGAGTTCAGTTTTAGGAAGCGGATTATTTTTTTTGAACTCATCGAATACTTTTTTGTATAATTGTTGTTTACTTTGCTTCATCAATTTTTTGTTTCAAAGTTACAAATTTATGTTGTACGGATTAATTGGCAAACATCTTTCTCATTCTAAATCTGCTGAATTATTCAATGAGGCATTTTTTCCTTATCACGAATACCGCTTATTTGAATTAGAATGTGTAAAAGAGATTCATGGGCTGATAGAAAGAAATAAAGAACTATGCGGATTTAATATTACTATTCCTTATAAGAGCGAAATGCTTGAGTACCTTGATGAAGTTGATGAGGCTACTCAAAAAGCGCGAGCTGTAAATACAGTTGTGGTAAAAAGAAAAAACAACCAAATTAGCATGAAAGGATACAATACAGACATTTCAGGGTTTAGTAAAGCCTATGAACAAATATTATCGAAGAAACATACGTTTGCATTGATATTGGGAACAGGCGGAGCAGCAAAGGCGGTTGAATTTGTTTTAAATAAATACAATATTTCTTATTCTCTTGTCAGTCGTATCACGAAAAATGATAATACAGTTCTTTTTAGTGATTTAATAAAACATAATTACAACATTTCTCTCATCGTTAATGCAACTCCTGTCGGTATGTTTCCTAATACAAATGAAACAATCGCATTACCGGAAAAGCTTTTTAAAGCGAAACCCGATTGTATCGACTTAATTTATAATCCTGAGCTTACAAGTTTTATGAAAACAGCTCATGAGTATGGCTGTTACTCGGTAAATGGAATGGAAATGCTCAGGCAGCAAGCCTATGAGGCATGGAAAATCTGGGGATTAAGATAAACCAATCATTTTAAGAAAATCTTCTGAACTGATAATTTTTATTTCAAGCTGGCCGGCTGATTCCATTTTGTCGGGTCCTGGTTTGTTTCCAGCTACAACAAAAGATGTTTTTTTAGAAACAGATTTTACCAGCTTTGCTCCGTTAAGACTAACCAGTTCTTCTAATTTTTTACGGTCGTAAGGTTTTTCAAAACTACCAGTAACAATGATGGACTGCCCTGCTAAAATATCTGTTTTTGCTATTTGGTCAACGGTATGCTCAAATGAAATTCCTGCTTCTTTTAGTTTTTGAATGAGCTGAAGATTTTTTTCATCTTTGAAATAGTTGAAAACGCTTTCAGCTATTTTATCACCGATTTCTTCGACCTGAATGAGTTCTTCCTGTGATGCTTTAATTAATAAATCAATATTAGGAAGTGCATTAGCCAGTTTTTGAGCAACTGTTTCGCCGACATACCTGATGCCAAGAGCGTAAAGTGCACGGGGATAAGGAGTTGTCTTCGATTTTTCGATACTGTTTAACAGATTGTCTGCAGCTTTATCAGCAAAATGTTCGAGCGATAAAAGTTGTTCTTTATTTAAATGGTATAAATTATCCGGCGTTAGAATCATTTCCTTTTCAACCATCTCATCTATGGTTTCAAATCCAAGACCTTCAATATTCATGGCTTTACGCGAAACGTAATGTTCGATTCTGCCTTTTATCTGGGGAGGACAAAGCGGGTTAGGGCAAAAATGCGCCGCTTCGCCTTCATTCCTTTGTAATAAACTGTTGCATGCCGGACATTGAGTAATAAACCTAACAGGTTCAAGGTTTTCTTTCCGCTTTGTGAAATCGACTCCGACTACTTTGGGAATGATTTCACCTCCTTTTTCAACTATTACAAAATCGCCAATTCTTATATCTTTCAGAGCAATCTGATCGGCATTATGAAGACTGGCACGCTTAACCGTTGTCCCCGAAAGGAAAACAGGCTCCAGATTGGCAACCGGTGTAATGGTTCCGGTTCGTCCAACCTGGTAAGAAATTGAAATAAGTCTGGTGATAGCTTGTTCAGCTTTAAATTTATATGCAATAGCCCATCGAGGACTTTTGGCTGTTAAACCAAGAATTTCCTGTTGCTGGATATCGTTGACTTTGATGACAACACCATCAATATCAAAAGGTAAATCGTGGCGATGATTTTCCCAGTGGTTAATAAAATCAAGTATTTCGTCACGGTTTGAGCATAGTTTAGTCCATGGAGAAATGTTAAATCCTTGTTTCTTAAGCCATTGAATTCTTTCAAAATGACCGGAAAGATCGATATCTTCTCCTATTAAATAATATAGATATGCTTCAAGCTTTCGTTTTGAAACTGTTTCAGGATCTAAAGTTTTAAGTGTTCCTGCAGCCGCATTTCGGGGGTTAGCAAAAGCCTGCTCTCCGGATTCTGCTTTTTCTTTATTGAGTTGTTCGAAAACACTGCGGGGCATAATAATTTCGCCGCGAACGACAAGAAACGGATATTTTGTTTCAATTTTATGTGGAATAGAAGCAATGGTTGCGATGTTTTGAAGCACATCATCACCTTTTTCGCCATCGCCGCGTGTAATAGCTTCAGTTAGTTTTCCGTTCGAATAATGTAAACTTATGGAAGTTCCGTCAAACTTTAATTCGCAGACAAAAACAGGTGGATTGTCCAGACTTTTGCTAATTCTGGTTATAAAAGCATCAAGTTCCTCAGGAGAGTATGTGTTTGCAAGTGAAAGCATAGGGAATGGATGTTTTTTCTGAACAAAGCCTTTTGAAAGATCACTTCCAACTTTTTGAGTGGGTGAATTAGCAGATGAAAATTCAGGGAATTTATTTTCGAGTGCCTGTAATTCGGCAAGTAGTAAATCAAACTCAAAATCGCTGATATCGGGCTTATTTAAAACATAATAGTTGTGATTGTGCTTTTCTATTTCTTTTCTTAATGATTCAATTCTTTTTTTTGCATCCTCTTGGTTCATTCTTCCTGTAAATTAAATTTATAGTTTGAAGCAAACTGTTTTTGAAAGTCAATAAATTTATTTAAAGCATTCTGAAGCTTTTCATTGGCAAATTTATTCGTTTGAAGAAATTCGTTTTTTACATTCTGGGTATAAAGAGAATCGGGCATTGAGTATAAATCGATCATTTTCTGATAATCATTTTTAATCACATCATCGTATACACTTAGCAGCTCTTTATAAGCGTTTTTAAATTCTTCTTTTTTATCGAAAGCTGGTAAAGAATCAATAAATCCAAATTGAGATTTTATTTCACTAATAATTTGCTGATGTATGGTTTTGTAAGACTGATTAATAGTGTCGGTAAAACTGCTGTCAAGTTTATTGAACCATTGAACAACTATTTGCTGCTTTGAGATAATCTGGTCATTGTATTTAATTGCATCCTCGGTTTTATTCGAACACGCTGATAAAAAAATAATTAAGACAATGGTAGTTAGAGATAAAAATGTTTTCATAGACGATTAAAATTTGTTGTTTAAAGATAAATCAAATTTTTTTATCGAAAAAATTTTAGTCATTCTTGTAATTTTAAAAGTTTACCAATATCTTTATGCAACTATAAAATTATTAATAGCGTCATTAAAAAGTTAAACTAAAATTTATTTCTATGAAAAAACTTTTACTATTGACCATGTTTCTTGCAGTGACAACATGGTGGGCTAATGCCCAGATTAGCCAAGGTGGTATTCCACCCAGTTTTAAGTATGGAGTCAGTACTGATGTTGATAGAGTGACTCTTCAACCTAAAGACATGAAGTTTATAATGGGTGAAGAAGAAAAACTTTCAAAAAGCGGATATCTTCCTCACATCGGTTACAACCTTGAATGTAATATAGATATGAACAATTCGGGTACCTGGACTGATTTACCTGATGGCGGAAGAATATGGCAGGTTCAGATTAAATCTCCCAGTGCTTTAGCTCAGGTAGTATATTATGATAAGTTTCATTTACCTGTTGGAGCAAAATTGTTTTTATACAATGAAGATAAATCACAGGTTTTAGGTGCTTATACATGGTATAATAATGACGAATCAGGTGTTTTTGCAAATGAGTTGGTTTATGGTGATGTTGTTAATATTGAATATTATGAACCTTCAAGAGTTGCAGGAAAGTTGGATTTTCATATTGATCATATTGGTTACATATACAGAGGTGTTACTATTAAGAAAAACCCTACATGGACAGAACCTTCCGAATCATGTGAAATAAATATTAACTGTTCACCGGTAGGTGATAACTGGCAGGATGAGAAAAAAGGTGTAGCCAGAATATTGGTTTCAACTCCTTCAGGTCAGGGATGGTGCTCAGGCTCATTGATTAATAATACAAATCAGGATTGTACACCATATTTCTTAACAGCTTGGCATTGTTATGAAAACGCAACTACAACTCAGTTAAATCAATGGATTTTTTACTTCAATTATGAAGCAAGTGCTTGTACAACTCCGACAACTGAACCTTCTTCAAACTCAATGACTGGTTGTACCTTAAAATCAGCAGCCAGTATTACTGGTGGATCAGACTTTTTGTTGGTTCAATTGAAAACAACAGTTCCTACATCATATAATCCATATATGAATGGTTGGGATAGAAGTAGTACAGCTCCGAGTAATGGAGTAGGAATTCATCATCCTGCTGGTGGTATTAAGAAAATCTCCACATATGCAAGTTCATCTTCTTCAACTTATACCGGTTCAGCATCAAATGCTCACTGGAGAGTAGTTTGGACATCAAATTCAAATGGATGGGGTGTTACTGAAGGTGGCTCATCAGGTTCACCATTATTCAATTCAAGTGGTAATATAGTGGGTACATTAACAGGTGGTTCATCATACTGTACAGCTCAATCTTCACCTGATTATTATGGTAAGGTATATTATCATTGGGATCTGAATGGATCAACCTCTTCAGTTCGCTTAAAAGATTGGTTAGATCCTACAAGTTCAGGTGTTACTTCATTAAGTGGTAAAAATTGTGGTAATACTACCTCTACTTTAAATGCTGATTTTACTGCTAGTGCTACGACTGTTGTTGTTGGCCAAACTGTTACTTTTACAAATACATCTTCAGGTAGTCCCACAACTTATAGTTGGAATTTTGGAAGTGGTGCTTCACCTGCAACTTCTACTTCTGTAGGTCCTGTTACTGTTTCATATTCAACAACAGGTTTAAAAACAGTTGCTTTAACAGTTGGAAATGGAACATCTACTGATACTGAGACAAAAACAAATTACATTAATGTTGTGACGGAAGTTACCGGCTGCGACACAATGCATTACCCTCTTGCAGGAACAATGACTTATTATGGAGTTACTGGCGGTGGTTATGTTTCCGGTAATAATAGTTATGGTGACTTAGCAAAAGCTGACTATTTTACAGGTGCAACCAATGGTTGGAAGATTTCTGAAGTATATATTTATTTTGCATATGCATCAGGTTCGTCTTCTCAGGTTCCTGTTAAAATTTGGAATGATAATGGAACTAATAATACTCCAAGTACTGTTTTAGGAACTGTAAATGTTCCAATTTCTACAATTGTTTCAAGCGTTACAGCTCAGACACCAATTTTAGCTACTTTTAGTTCAGCAGTAACAATTGATGGTTCATTTTTCGTTGGTGTTGTATTACCAACAGCTGCCGGTGATTCTGTTTGTATTGTAACAAATACCGATGGTGACACAAATCCTGGCACAGCATGGGAACAATGGAGTGATAATTCATGGGTTCCATATAGTGACGCAAATAGTTGGGGCTTAAATGTTCAGCATGCTATTTGGCCAATTGTATGTAATCCTACTGATATCGAATCTTCTGCTGCAAATAATAAGATTTCAATGTTTCCTAACCCTGCTTATGATAAATTGAATTTATACTTTGGTGAATATACCGGAGATGTTGAAATTTCAATTTACGATTTACTTGGTCAGCAGGTTATGGTTAAAAAAGTAAACGCTTCACCGGTTGAAAGCACTACTTTAAATATTTTAGGTTTAAAAGCCGGAATGTATTTAATTCAGGGCAAGTTTGGTGACAAACAATTCAATGACAGATTACAGATTATTAAATAGTTTTCTGATCAAAAT
>CAZDUU010000090.1:0-6897 GCA_964508675.1 uncultured Bacteroidales bacterium
TTCGCAATAAACGAAGATTTCCTTGATGAAATATCTTCTGCAATTTTTTTTGCTTCCTCTAATTCTCTTAAAAATGTTAATTCGTTGGTTACATCCTGAATAATAAAAATATACTGATGTTTTTGTGTACTTGCCAGTAAATTTCCCCACATTTTGCAAGGAATATTTCCTTTCCTTGTTGATAAAACAATGGATTCACCTTCTAATTTTTTATTGGTTTCGAGCTGATTAATGATTTTTTCATATTCATTAACGCTGTTAAAAAATGGTAAAGTAAAAATGATGTGGTCGTTAAGTTCAAACCTCCCTATTCCCAAGAAGTCCTGACGTGATTTATTTGAATCGATAACTTTTCCGTTTTGTGAAATAATAATCATTGGTAAAGGGGAGCTATAGAACAGGACCTGAAATTTTTCATCTACCTGTTTCAGAACCTGAATAGATTGCTTTCTTAATTCTTCTTCATGTGATACCTTTAATTCCTTACGGCTCAACTCAGCTTTATATGAAAAAGTAACTTTTTTGTAATATTTATATAGAACATGAAATAAGGGTAAAATTATAAGAGTAAAAAATATCGCTTTGATAAACACCAGGAGTAAATTTTTCCATATCAGATTATCAATGTAGCTAATATCAATATCAGCACATTCCAGATATTTTCTTCCTGTCAGTGAAAGTTTTGGAATAATCACGGTTCTGAATGTTCCCCACCTGTCGGTATATTCGATGTACGATATCAAATTTGTATTAAAGGCTTCATAAAATTCTTTATCAGCTTCGGTATACTCCTGCCAGTAATATGATAAATTCTGGCCTGTCCTGATTTCATGACTTGTAGCAGAAGAGCTAGTCAGGTATAGTTTCCCGTTTTGGTTCACTACTGAATAAATGTATTTTACATTATAATTATTGGCGTGGTAGGTTAATAACTGAAGAATTTCATTGAATTCAATATCGCTTATACTGCTTCTGTTTACAGCTCTGTCATGATAATTCATGGGTAACAAATAGTCGAGACTTTGAGCTGCTCTTATTAACTGATCATTTATTTTTCGGTTAACATCATTTTTTTCTGAAATATAAGATTCAGTCAAAAAGGACAGAATACCTGCCACATATATGATAATGGCAATATATAAATATTGTTTAATACTTAATTTATTAAATATGCGAACTTTATTTTTTAACCAGTTTGCTGACATACGTTTCGCCATTTAATGTTTTAATTTTTATTAAATATATTCCTTCGTTTAAATCCGAAATATCTATTCTTTTTTGAACGGGAACATTCATTTTATTACCTAAAATATCATATAAATCAATTTTCTCAATATTTATTGTTTCCAATAATTCAAAATAAGAAGAAGCCGGGTTCGGGTAAATATTAATGGATCCGTTTATTTCCGAGTGGAAAATATTATTTGCCTGAATTACCGGTAAAGATAGATATGATTCATGCCCCTGCTCCATATAAACAGTGTTTGTTGCTGTGATAGTATCGCCGGCAGTGTACATAGCTAATCCGTTGTTGAGATTATTATCGAACCTGGGATAGTTAGAAGATGTGATATCCAGCCTTACTTTGTGCCCAGGCAGAAAAGTATAAGCAGCACATGGCAAATCCACATCAATCTGATATACCACTCCTGCCTGCATTGAGGCGGTGTCAGCAGTTGTGTAACCGTTTCTGAAGCGTAATCTCTTTATTCCATCAGAAATAAGCATCGAAGTTCCATCAGGATATACATCGCACAAACGTATGGCAAAATCTGTATCTTTGCAGTTACTGCTTACAAATAATCTGGCTTTGGGTTTCCCGAATATCTGTATTGAAGAGTTCAATGCCTGGGTTGAATAAATTAATATATCACTTCTTGATTCCACAATCTGAGATTGATCATAGGGACCCTGCAATAAATCAAGGCGTAGTGTAGTGCCTCCATGTGTCGGAGACGGGTATGAAGGGTTATATAAAAAATTATTATATTGTGAAGTAACGGTGGGAATAAGAGTTGTTAACGCAGCAGATGGGGATAAATAATAGTTGGTCTCATTTGATAAAATATCTGTAGTTGCTGTTGACTCTCTCCATTCATTGTCTCCAACCTGATAGTAGCGAAAAACAGGTTCATTTTCCCAATTATTACTTACATTTCGTAAATAATAGTCAAAAAAACGGAGAGCCAAAGAATCGCTCCACTGGCATGCATTATTAAAAGTCAGTTCGCCTTGCTGGCAAGAACCTACATATGCGCTGCCATGTCCACCATGTACCCATGGCCCCATAAGAAGTTTATGTTGAGATGCAACTGTCGATTGCTGACGAATAGCATTAAAAAAAGAAATCATGCCGTCTATGTTATGATCGTACCAGCCTCCTATCATAAACATTGGAACATTTATAGAAGAAGGATAGTTTGTGGTAGCTTCAATATATTGCCATTGGAAGTTATAAAACGGATTGGCCAATAACCAGACTGACATTCCATATCCAAGTTGATCTAATTGTTGAACATATTCTGTTCTGTAAACACCTCCCTGAAAATATTCCTGATAAGTCATTTGTGGGAAAGCTACTAATGGAACGCAGCAAATTAAATGTGGAGGATTTTCTTTTGCTGTCTGATACTGTATTTTACCAAGTGCCGAAGGCCCCCATGTCCCTACTTTGCCGTTGCTCCAACTTTGCAGGGCAATCCATTCCACAATATCATATCCGTCCAGTCCACGGTTGTAATTAGCAACATAAGCAGATGCACTTCCATAGAAACCTCGCCAGTCAGCAATTACAAAATTATAATGATTTTGGGTTAAAGCCTGTCCGACCAACGGTAAATTCCAGCGATATAATAACCTGTTGTATGGGGTTTGCACTAAAATAGTAGGTAAAGTTTGTGTAGAATCGGCAATATAAATGTCTGCTGCCATCTTTTTACCATCCCGCACAGTAATTGAATCTACAGCCGGGGTATAGTACTGGGCTGTTAAATGACTTGAAATACAAATAAATACAAAAAACAAAGATTTAGTCATTCAAAAACTTTATTTCACGTAAAGATAATACTCTTTTGTCAAAAACAAAATAACTTGCTATTAATTAAGGAATGTTTCCCAAAGCCTAGTTATCACTTACTTTTGGCATATGTCCCATGTATTTCAGAATAAATGATTTATGTCTCTGCACAAAACGGGATGATGAGGTTGGCTTATATTTTCTCGGATTTGGCAGACAGGCTGCTATAGAAGCAGCTTCGCTTTTACCAAGTTTTTTTGCCGGCTTCTTATAATACTTTTGAGCGGCCATTTCAACTCCATAGTATCCGTCTCCGGTCTCTATCACATTAAGATACACTTCCATGATTCGTTCTTTCGGCCAGAATAATTCTATTAAGCCTGTAAAGTATGCCTCAAAAGCTTTACGAATATATGAGCGTCCGGGCCATAAAAAAACATTTTTTGCTGTTTGCTGGCTGATGGTGCTTCCACCTCTGATTTTTTTTCCTTTTTTATTGTATTCAAATGCTCTTTTCATGGCTTTAAAGTCAAAACCGTAATGGTTCATAAAATTTTGATCTTCGCCTGCCATTACTGCTCTTGACATATTTGTCGAAATCTCTTCAATAGGAACCCAACGTTTGTGAATCGTCGGAAGTTCACCGTCGAAAATTTGTTCCACCGAACGAATTACCATTAACGGAGTGATATATATTGGAATAAACCTATAAAGAATAACCATTAAAATACTGCTGATAAAGAAAAAGAGTATAAGACGTTTAAGCCATTTGAATATTTTTTTCAGCATTCTTTTTTTCGGCAAAAGTACTAAAATATGCTCGGGTTTAGTAACTTTGCAAAAAAAATAATATGATAGTTATTACAGGAGCTGCTGGATTTATTGGAAGTGCTTTAGTAGCAAAACTTAACAGTGAAAACTTTAAAGACCTGGTTTTGGTAGATGACTTTTCAAACGAGCAAAAGAATAAAAACATTACTAATAAAGACTTTTCAATAAAAATCCATCGTGATATTTTCCCGGAATGGCTTAAGCTCAATCATAAATTTGTTGAATTCATTTTTCACATTGGCGCACGTACGGATACTACTGAATTCAATTATGAAATTTTCGAAAAACTCAATGTCAATTATACTAAAGCTCTATGGCAACTTTCGGTTGAATATGGTTTACCCATGGTATATGCATCCAGTGCTGCAACATACGGAGGCGGAGAATTCGGCTATAAGGACGATGAATCCATCATTGACCAATTAAAACCTCTAAACCCATACGGAATTTCGAAAAATGAGTTTGATAAATGGGCTATTACCCAACAGCAAAAACCTTACTTCTGGGCTGGTTTAAAATTTTTCAATGTGTATGGACCAAATGAATTCCATAAAAAAAGAATGGCTTCTGTTATTTTTCATTCTTACCATCAAATTAAAGAAACCGGAAAAATAAAGCTGTTTAAATCGCATCGCGAAGGAATCTCAGATGGTGAACAAAAACGTGATTTTATTTATGTAAAAGATATATGCGATGTTTTATTCTTTCTGATGCATCATCGCAAAGATTCGGGAATATATAATCTTGGAACCGGTGAAGCACGCTCTTTTAATGATTTGGCCAAATCTACTTTTAAAGCATTGAATATTAACGAAAATATTGAATATATTGATACTCCGGAAGACATAAGAGATAAATATCAGTATTTTACCCAGGCTGATATGACAAAACTGATTTCAATCGGTTATACAAAACCATTCACTTCACTTGAACAAGGAGTAAGCGATTATGTTTCAAATTATTTAATGAAAGACCTTTATTATTAGTTCAATGAATATACATTTTAATAAAAAGCTGTTTAAAAAAATCGGATTAGCTCTGCTCGGAACTGTACTGTTTTTTATCATTTTAGTTTTATTTCTGAAAGATACGATTTTCAAACATTATGTTGATTCAAAAATCCGGCATTTCAACGACACTCATATCGGGCAAATAGTAATAAAAAACTACGACTTAAGCGGTTTAAGCAGGGTTGACATTGACAGCATTTACTTTATTTCGCCATACGACACTATTTGCACCATTGACACATTAAGTATTACCATCCGACCATTCAAAGCAATTTTTGGCGATATTGCCATTAAAGATATTTTCTGGAAAAATACCAATATCAAACTGTGTAAATATGATTCTACCGATAATTTTTCAAGTCTTTTCAAAAGAAAAAATGTGGATACCGCTTCTACGGTAACAAATACTCGTCCCGATTACACAGAACGTTCATCTATTATATTTAAAGCAATTTTCGACATCCTGCCTGAGAAAGGTTCCATTTCTAATATTAATATACTTATTAAACGAAAAGAAAAGGACGATCTCAATATTTCCATTCCTTTTATCAATATAAATGATTATAAAATTAATTTTCCCATTACTGTTTCTGACAAGAAGCAAAAACAGCATTTTTTCTTTGCCAATATTATTTTCCCCGATGACAGGACTATTTATTCCAAACTTGTAAATAAATATGATGAAAAAGACTTTTTCCCGGGTTATAAAGATTTACAATTAAAGGCACATTTTGACACGGCTTTTTTCTCTATTCATCAGGCAACCGAAAGTGGAAACATTGTTCTTACCGGACAAAGTGAAATGCTTCATTTATTTATCAATCAGCCGGCAATCTCCTATTCAGATGTAATATTTGATAAACTCCGTTTAAATTATCATCTTACCATAACCGAAAACTCTTTCATTTTAGATAGTACCAGCCAGGTTCATTTTAACCAGCTTACCTTTAATCCCAACATACGTTTTCAGGTTTATCCTACCAAACAACTTGAAATCAACATCAACAAAACTTCATTTCCTGCCCAGGAATTATTTTCTTCATTGCCTGAAGGACTATTTCATAATACATATGGTATAAAAGCAAAAGGAAATCTTTCATATAAACTTCACTTCTTAGCTGATTTTTCAATTATTGATTCTTTGAAACTGGAGTCAGATTTAAAGCCCGAGAAATTATACATTTATTCTTATGGAAATGTTAATCTCGCAAAATTAGACAGCGACTTTACACATACGGTTTATGAAAATGAAGAGCCTGTTGAACAAATCTATGCTAGTTATTCAAACCCCAATTATACTCCGCTGCAGCAAATCTCCCCATATTTAAGGAATGCTTTGCTTTGCACTGAAGACGGTGCTTTTTACTGGCATAGAGGTTTTATACAGGAAGCATTTCAACAGGCGTTAATTCAAAATATTAAACGTAAACGCTTTGCCCGTGGTGGAAGTACTATAACTATGCAATTAGTAAAAAATCTTTATCTTAACAAGCATAAAAATATTTCACGTAAACTGGAAGAGATGCTTATTGTATGGACAATTGAAAACATGAGACTTTGCTCCAAAGACCGGATGTTCGAAATTTACCTCAATATTATTGAGTTTGGACCTCATACCTATGGCGTTTCTAAAGGAACTCATTTTTATTTTAATAAAAAACCCAGTGAATTAACATTGCCCGAAGCCATTTTCATGGCCTCTATAGTGCCAAAACCCAAACACTTTGCATCTTCTTTTGACTCAACCGGAACGTTAAAACCGGCAGTTCAGGATTTTTTAAAATATGTAGCTAATAAGATGCTGTCAAAAGAGATGATTAACCAGGCTGATATAGATGAATTCCAGCCAAATGTTGAGTTAAAAGGTCCGGCTAAAGAATTACTAAAGCAAAAAAAGGATTCTGTTAATTTAGATGAAATACTCCCACCTTTAGATATTAATTTCTAAAGCTTCAGCATTAATCTTAAATTTAACATTAAAGCGTTGTCAAGTTTTTTATCGGTTCCAGAAGGATTAATAATAAATTGTATATCCGGTTG
>CAZDUU010000091.1:0-6885 GCA_964508675.1 uncultured Bacteroidales bacterium
CGCTTAAAAGGATTTGAAAACGATTTTTCGCCACCAGTAAAGGAAAACAAAATTACTTATACCAATATTCCTCCCGGAAAATACTGCCTTGAAATTTATACTATTAACGAAGACGGTATAAAATCAGATATTCCTTTTCAATACTCTTTCGAAATTCTGAAACCATGGTGGAATGAAACATGGTTTTATACACTAACGGGTATTTTCATTTTATTTTGCTTTTATCTTTTTTACAGGATCAGAGTAGCTTCGCTTGAAAAGCGTCAGAAATTTCTGGAAAATGAGATTGCCAAAGCCACCAATGAAATACGCGAGAAAAATGAAGAACTAAAGCAACAAAACTTCGAAATTACATCGCAACGTGATGAAATTCAAAGTCAGCGCGATGAAATAGAAAGCCAGCGAAATACTTTACAGGTTCAGAAAGAAGAAATTGAACATATTCACGGTGAACTGAAGAGCAGTATCCGTTATGCCCAGCAAATCCAGCAGGCTATGCTTCCATCACAGGAAATTATCTTTGGAAGCAACATGGAAAGTTTTGTCATGTTTGAACCCCGCGATATTGTTTCTGGTGATTTTTACTGGGCAGCAAAAATTGAGAATCAATTAATAATTACTGTTGCTGATTGCACCGGCCATGGTGTTCCGGGTGCATTTATGAGCATGTTGGGCATTGCATTGCTTAAAGAGATTGTTGTAAAAGAAAAAATTACAGCCACAAATCTCATTCTCAATAAACTTCGCAAAGAAATAATCCGAGCATTGGGACAAACAACACAATCACAGCATAAAGATGGCATGGATATGACCATCATCAACATCAGGCTTGATAGTATGACACTGCAAATGTCAGGAGCCAATAATCCTCTATATTTAGTTAAAAGTTCAAAGAAAAAAGGGGAAAGTAATGAAATCAATAATGAACTTATCGAGCTTAATCCTGACAAGCAGCCTGTTGCCATTTACGAAAACATGCAACCATTCTCAGCACAGGAAATCCAGCTAAACTCAGGCGATTGCATCTATCTCACAACCGATGGCTTTTTAGATCAGTTTGGCGGACCTAAAAACAAAAAATTCATGGCAAAACGATTCAAAGAACTTATACAACAAATCAGCGATAAAAATCCCCAAGAACAACACAAAACAATATTTTCCACTTTCAAAAACTGGAAGGACTCTCAGGAACAAATTGACGATGTAACAGTTATGGGAATAAAAATCAGATAACATACATTTATAGTTAAAACTACTTTATTAGCAGTTTAATTATTGAAAATAATTCCTATTTTTGTAAGTACATCAAATTCAAAAACTATGAAAATCAGCGTATTTATTGTTGTATTACTTCTTTTTCAGCAGGCAATCAGCCAAAGTACAGGATGTATCTCAGGGAATTGCAATACAGGTAAAGGCACTTATGCTTTTAATGACGGAAGTATGTATGTCGGTGAATTTGTAAATAATCATATGGAAGGTTTTGGCAAGCTGACCGATAAACTCGGGAATGTTTATACCGGATATTTCAAAAACGACAAATACGACGGAGTCGGAAAATTCGAAAGAACCGACGGCACAAAATACATAGGCCAGTTCAAGGAAGGCCGTCGCAACGGACTTGGAACTCAATGGTACACTGCGACATATAAAGAAAAAGGTAAATGGGGAAACGATCGTTTTTTGTCTGATACTACTTTTGAAGACTTTGTTGTAGTTGAACCTTATTCATTTTGTGGTGCATTGCTCGACATTATCAATGTCTCTGGCAATAATTTCGATAATGTAAAAGGTGAAAAAGTAAGTGCGTACATTCAGGATGAATTTTATTGTACTCTGCCAATAAAAGAACTTACAACCGTTTCCATTCAAAATGAAAAAGGATACTGCGGTACTTTTTACAAAGGCACAAAACAGGAAGGCCAGACCAAATGGGAAGAGTTCAATAAAATGGTCAAGGATTGCCTTAATCAGGGTTGTTTTACTGCCCAAATGCAACTCAACAACGGAATCAATGATAAATTTTATGAATATACGATTTTAAGTGCAACAGGCAAGTGTAACAGCTCATGCATAGGCACCAAAGTTATTGTAAGATTAACTACTACTCAAAATGCAGGCAACGTAACCCTTGAAATCAAGCCTCCTAAAAGATAACCTTTAGCTTTTGCAGATAATTTTGGTAATCAAATAATTAATATTAACTTTACGTCCTTTTTTAAAAACCTATACTCAATGAAAGAACAGTACGAATTAGAATTTGTTTTCCCGGTCTCAGCCAAATTACTTTATCAGCTTGTTTCCACAGAAGAAGGTTTATCAAAATGGTTTGCCGACAGGGTTGACATTCAAAAAGAACAAATAAATTTTTATTGGTCAAAACAAATTCACGAAGCAAAAATTCTTGGACAAAAAGAATGTAAGTTTTTCAAATTTTCATGGTCAGAAGATATTGAAGACAGCAATGAATATTTTGTAGAATTTGCTGTAAATCCTTCCGGCAATGACAATTCAACTGTTTTAAAAATCACAGATTTTACTGAGAGTGACGAAAAAAATGAAAATATCCTACTCTGGAACACCAATATTGATCAGCTAAAAAGAGCAATGGGGATAAACGGATAAGTAATATTTTTCTTCTTTTTGAATAATTAGTTAGTATTTACCATACCTTTGCACCAAATTTACGAAGATATGTTTTTATTACTAATTATCTGTATATCTGTTTTTTATTTTTTTGTTTCAAGAAAATTATTACCTTTTTTTAATCTGATTCTTGTACTTTTATTAATAAGCTTCAGTTCCTATAAAGCAGTTGAAAGTTTATTTCTGGGGGACACCTTTTCATTGACACTCCCGTTTTCACTCTGGAATAGCCCTATAGATTTAACATTAGATAAGTTATCTGCTTTTTTTGTTTTAGTAATAAATATTACAACACTGGTTTCAAGTTTCTACAGTATCCGTTACATGTCTATTTATCAGAACAAGACAAAAACAGAACTTGCTCTGCATTATTTTTCCTTTTTCACCTTATACTGGTCTATGATTTTGCTTACCATGCTTCAGAATACCATAGCTTTTCTGGTAATTTGGGAAATAATGTCACTGAGTTCGTTCTTTCTGGTTATGTTCGAAGCAGAGAAAAATGCAACACAAAAAGCCGGCATAAACTATTTCATACAAATGCATTTTGCTGCAATTCTGCTGTTGGTCGGGTTTATCATTTTGAACTACTTTACAGGCACATGGACTTTTTCAGGATTAAAAACATATTTTGCCGAATATAGCAATATTGGCCTGTTCCTGGTATTCTTTGCCGGATTCGGGTTCAAAGCAGGCTTTATTCCTTTTCACACATGGTTGCCCCACGCCCATCCTGCTGCACCCTCACATGTATCTGCACTCATGTCAGGAGTAATGATTAAACTTGGCATTTACGGTATTTTACGTGTAGTGTTTGCACTGCAAAACGATTTTATGCTTATTGGTATTATTGTTCTGCTTATTTCCATTATTTCCGGAATTTCAGGAGTGGGTATGGCTATCGTTCAACATAATCTCAAACGTTTATTAGCTTATCACAGCATCGAAAATATTGGGATTATCGGTATCGGCATCGGAATCGGAATTATTGGGCTTGCCTTGCAAAACCCCGCATTGGCAGCTCTCGGGTTTGCCGGAGGACTTTTGCATGTTTTGAATCATTCTTTATTCAAATCATTGCTATTTTTCAGTGCAGGCTCTGTTTATCAGCAAACCCACACCATGAATATAGACGAAATGGGCGGTTTGATAAAGAAAATGCCTGTAACTACTTTTCTTTTCTTAATCGCATCGCTCTCCATCTGCGGACTACCACCTTTTAACGGGTTTGTATCAGAATTCATGATTTACAACGGTTTTGTAGAAGGGATTATGAATGCAGACGTCATTGTGAAACTACTGATGTTGTTTGCACTTATAAGTCTGGCCGCCATTGGCGGACTTGCCATTTTCTGCTTCACCAAAGCGTTTGGAATTGTATTTCTTGGCAACGAACGCAGTCATCATATACACTCAGCAAAAGAAGTTTCATGGCTTTCGCTTGCTCCTCAATTCATAAGTCTGCTCTTGATTTTATTTATCGGATTTTTCCCATCTTTAATTATTAACCCGGTTTATTCGGTTATTCAGGAAAACTCAGTTAGCCTTTCAAACTATACAGTTCCTAATATCTCTGCTCTTCAATCAATAAGTCTTGCCGTAGGAATCTTCGTTTTAATCGTAATTTGCATCTGGCTCATTAAAAAAACAGCTTTTCAGAACAAAAAAGTGGCCCAGAGCATTACCTGGGGCTGCGGGTACAATGGTGAAGCTCCACGCACTCAATATACAGCATCCTCTTATGCAGAAAATTATATTCACGGTATGGAAAAAGGGTTAAACATCACCACTCACTTTAAACCCATACACACCCATGAATATTTTCCTGCTAAACGGCATTACAAAACCCACAATGATAGTTTTTATGAAGCAAAAATATTCAAATCAGTCTCAAAACTGCTCAATCGTATTTTCGATAAAATTGCCATCATACAAACCGGTCAGACTCAACATTATATACTCTACCCATTTATTCTGGTCATTACACTTATCATTTTAACTTTGCTAAATGTGATTTAATATGCTGATATTCATTTCCATTATCGCATTAAGTTTACTTTTTCCCGGAATTATTGCACGGACAAAAAGTATAACCTCGGGAAGAAAAGGACCTTCCGTTTTTCAGCCGGTTTACGATCTGATTAAACTTTTCCGCAAAGACAGTGTTTACAGCAAAACCACCAGTTGGATATTTCGCTTTGCACCTGTTATTTACTTTGCATCAGCACTGATGGCTGCATTCATGTTACCTTTGGGGAATAATTCAGGCATTGTAGCCTTTCAGGGTGATTTCATCTTCTTTATTTATCTGCTGGGAATTGGTAAATTTTTCATGATCATTGCAGCATTAGATACAGGAAGTGCATTTGAAGGAATGGGAGCCAGCCGCGAAGCGCTTTATTCCATGCTGGTAGAGCCTGCTTTTTTTATCATACTGGTGTCTTTTGCTTTACTCAGCGGGAATACCTCACTTAGCGGACTGTTCCACTCCCTTACTTTCAACAGTTCCATATCACTTTTCTTAGGTGCATTAGCAACTTACACCCTCTTTCATATTGCATTACTCGAAAACAGTCGCATGCCTTACGATGACCCAAAAACTCACCTTGAATTGACCATGATCCATGAAGTAATGGTACTCGATTATTCTGGTTTTGACCTGGCTTTGATTCAATGGACAGGACATATAAAATTTGTACTTTATAGTTTATTGGTTTCTAATTTCTTTATCACCACACAATTCAATTCACTTTTACAATTCGGAATCTTTGCAGGAATCACGATAATATTTGCAATTTCTGTCGGCTTGGTCGAATCTTTCCGTGCCCGTCACAAGTTAAGAAACAATAATAAAGCAATTGTAATTCTCATCCCTATTGCAATACTGGTATTTTTCGGAAGTATGTTGATTATGAATAAATTATTTTAAGAACTATGGAAACATTGCTAATTCTGATCTTTTTTATTTCGCTTTTCTATATTGCTATCTCCGGACGTTTATTTACGTGTTTGAACTTACTTATTTTACAAGGCTTTCTGCTTTTCGGAGTGGCCATTGTCGAACTAAACGAAATCAATATCATCAACCTGCTTATTGTGCTAGTTGAAACGTTGGCTTTTAAGGCGTGGTTCATGCCCAATTACCTGAAAAAAGTAATAAACAGAAATCATATTAAACGTCAGGTTAGTCCATATATCTCAGGTTTCAACTCATTAATTATTATCACATTGCTTATTATTGGCAACCTTATTTTGGCATATTACATTCAAAACACCTTCCTTAAACCATCATACATTGCAGCAGCCTTCTCGGGTATTTTAACAGGTTTATTCCTCATTGTTTCCAGAAAAGAAATTATCATGCATCTAGTGGGATATATCGTTCTGGAAAACGGAATTGTACTTCTCTCCTTTTCCGTAGGAAAAGAAATGCCATTGGCTGTAAATGCCGGAATTTTGCTCGACATTTTAATAAGCGTACTCATCTTTGGTTTGTTTATCAATAAAATCGGCAAAACCTTCAGCGAAATGGATATTACTAAACTAACCTCTTTAAGTGATTAAGCTATGGAACTGATGGTATATTTTTCGGGTATTGTTTTGCTTGCTTCTTTGGCCTTCATTTTCAGAAAACGCTCGCTCCAGATTACTTTCGCATCAATATTTGCTATATGGCAGGCCGGATTTTTAGTTTTTTTATGCAGAAATCCAAAGGGATCGTGGTTTAATTACTTTTATAATGACTCTTTAGCAACGATTTTTATCTTCATTCTAAGTGTAACGTCCATTTTTACAGTCATTAATTCATTTATCTACTTTAAACACCGTAATGAAAAAGCAATAATAAGAAGTATCTACCTCTTAGCCCTCATTTTATTCTTTGGCTGCATGACAGGAGTCTTTCTATCGAATAACGCAGGTCTTTTGTGGATACTGACCGAAGCAACAACTCTTGCTATTGCTGTTTTGATTTATCATGAACGAACAGTGGAATCGCTGGAAGCAACTTGGAAATATGTTTTTGTTTCCACCATCGGACTTTCGTTTTCGTTTATAGGAATCATTTTACTTGACATGTCGCTTCAAAATCCGGCCGGAATGGATTTATTTTTCAACCAGATAGGGAGTAACGTTGTAATAAATAATAAAGTCCTTTTCCAGATAGCCTTTTTACTGATAATAATAGGATTTAGCGTAAAAATGGGGGTTTTCCCGCTACATACCGTTTGTATTGATGCA
>CAZDUU010000092.1:0-6873 GCA_964508675.1 uncultured Bacteroidales bacterium
TGCTGCAATACCGGGTAATTCTCTTCCTTCGAGGTATTCGAGCATGGCACCACCACCGGTAGAAACATAACTCATCTGGTCGGCCAGGTTGTACTGGTTAATGGCAGCCACGGAGTCGCCACCTCCAATAAGTGAGAAAGAGCCGGAAATGGTAGCACTTGCTACGGCAATAGCGATGGATTTTGTTCCCTGACGGAAATTTTCCATTTCGAATACACCCATAGGTCCATTCCACAAGATGGTCTGCGAGTGATTGATAATTTCTGCAAAACGACGGCGTGTTTTAGGACCAACATCTAAGCCCATCCATCCATCTGGAATGCTGTCGGCAGAAACAATCTGGAAATTTGCTTCGTTTGAAAATCCGTTAGCAATAGTAGCATCTGTTGGTAAGTACAAGTTTACACCTTTCAGCATCACTTCCTGAATAATACTTTTAGCGAGTTCTATTTTGTCTTCTTCGATGATGGATTCGCCGATATTTCCGCCTAAGGCTTTGATAAAAGTAAATGCCATACCGCCGCCGATAATCATGTTATCTACTTTATTCAACAGGTTCTTGATAACGCCTATTTTGGTACTTACTTTTGCCCCGCCAATAATTGCAGTGAAAGGAGGTTCGGCTTCGAATAAAACTTTATCGAGGTTTAGAATTTCATTTTCGAGCAGTAGTCCGAAATATGCATTTTCTTTAAAATAATTAACGATAGTGGCAACGGAAGCATGTTTACGGTGTGAAGTTGCAAAGGCGTCATTGATATAAACATCACCTAATTTTGATAATTCCTGGGCAAATTTTTCATCACCGGCTTCTTCTTCGTGATAAAAGCGGAGATTTTCGAGTAGAGCAACTTCTCCTGCTTTCATTTTACCGCACACTTCGAATGTTTTGGGTCCAAACAAATCGCGGGTAAAAATAACGTTGCGTCCCAATAGTTTTGATAAAAGAGGAACAATGGGAGTAAGCGAATAATCGGGTTCATATCCATTCGGACGGCCTAAGTGAGACATTAAAATAACGGTTCCTCCATCGTTTAGGGCTTTCATAATGGTTGGCAGTGATTCACGGATACGTGTGTCATCCATTATCTGGCGGTTATGGTTTAGCGGAACATTGAAATCAACACGAATTAAAACTCTTTTTCCTTTAAAATTTACATCCTTAATTGAAGTCATAATATCTCAGTTTTATTGGTTTTCTGGCTTTAAAGTTAGTTCATTATTCATTTATAAAAATAGTTATAAAACAAAAAAAGGGCTGTCAGAAGACAGCCCTTTATATTTTATATTGTTTTTCATTAAGCTTCTACTTCGATCATTTTAAAAGCGACCTTAATAATGCTTTGATAATCTTCGCCTGCTTCAAGCATATCTTCATCGTCTTCTTCATAGTGCCAGTTAATAACCACATCATGACCATTATTGGCAATGGTTTCAAGACGTTTGAAAACATCGAGAATACATTTTGAGGAACTTGTATTGAAATACTCTAACTGAACGTTAACAGTGGTTTTAGCCTGAGGAGCAGCACCATATTTTTCAATCCATTCAATAAGAGGTTTATAAAATTCAATAGAATTTTCGGGTATAGAACGACCTTTCAATTCAAGAACTCCGTTTGCAGCATTAAAGTTTACTGATGGAGTTTTAGATGAGCCTTCAATTACTATTGGATCCATAGTCAAAAATTTTTGTAAATATATATCAATTTAAATGAATTTTCAAGAGGTAAAGATAATTATTTTTTTCAAACGGATAAAATTCGGCTATAAGTTTTGAGTTTATTTTTCGTGCAACATCAACCAAGCCTAAGCCTCCGCCACCTTTTTGCGAATATTCGTTGTTGCTTAAAATGAGCAAGTGCAGTTTTTTTAATTCTTCTTTTGAAAGTACATTCAACTGTTGAATTCTTTCTCCTAAAATAATAGCTCTGTCTTTATTCAATAAATTCAGAAATTCCAGCTGGATTCCGTTTGGAAGGTGAATAATTTTTACGCCGCCGAACTTTTCCTGTTCAAAAAAAGGCATACTGTGGTGAAAGATGTTCTGAAGCAATTCGATTGTTATATGAACCGCTGTTTTGGGTTTTGCAACGATACTTTCTCCATTTCTTTCCAAATAAGCCTCTAACGTTTGGATGCATTCGGAAATAATCGGAGCACTGATGCTTCCCATAAACGAATATATCATTTGTCCGTTATACGGGTCTTTTAACCACTCTTCCTTGTTTAACGCCCTATGTTGCTCAAACATAAACATACCGATGTAAACATACGGTTTTTTTTACAAATATTCAAATTTTCTGCCGGTCATTTTTTCAATTTCGATACAAATAATATTCACATTATCGACCGAGGGTTTGGAAAACTGAAATTCGCGTTCGCTGTATTGCTTCATAAATATTTTTAAAGCATTAACTTTTTGGTCGTAGTCTGTTACAATTTCGGCCTTGCCCATGGCCTGCACGCTGCGGTAGCGCATACGATAACTGCATGCAACTTCTTCGTGACGTGCAAAAAAATCGTGATCGGTGTCGAAATAAACGCAAACATTGTTGTTTTTTGCTAGAATATCAAGTTTGTGCCCTTCTTTGGCACAATGCAAATAGATTTTATTGTCGTTGAAACCGAAATTGAATGCCAGCGCATAGGGCTTATTGTCATTTACAAAGCCCACATGGCAAACCTTACATCTGCGGATAATATCTATAAGTTCATCCTGGCGTGTGATGTCTTTTATTGCTTTATCTCGTGCATACATAATAAAAATATTTTAGCAAACTTACATAAAAAAACCGGCTTTCGCCGGCTTGGTTTTTAATATT
Organism: uncultured Bacteroidales bacterium; assembly: GCA_964508675.1. GTDB lineage: Bacteria > Bacteroidota > Bacteroidia > Bacteroidales > GWA2-32-17 > Ch61. The sequence goes on from CAZDUU010000092.1 coordinate 2,825, forward strand.
CGTCTTCGTTAAATAAAAAGTCTTCTTTCGAAGGATAATCCGGCCAAATGTCCTCTATGCTTTCGTAAATTTCGCCATCGTCTTCGAGTTCCTGTAGGTTTTCAATGACTTCCAGAGGAGCACCACTTCGCATGGCATAATCAATTAGCTCATCCTTTGTTGCCGGCCATGGAGCATCTTCCAATTTGGATGCAAGTTCAAGTGTCCAATACATAACTATTTGATTTTTAGAGTGATTACTTTTTTGGTTTATTTCTGCAAAGATATATTATTTTTTTTACCAAACAAGCCTTATGAGTTTTTTTTAAGACTTTATTAAATTTTTGTTTATGAATATCCCATGATCTTATAAATAAGGTAACCGGAAATTTCGTGTATGAGGACTGACCATTTTTCCATTGCCTCAATCTGTGGTATCAGCAAATGATCAAAAGTGAATTTTCTTTTTCCCGAGATGCGGTCGGCTGGATAATAATCAACGTTAAAACCCTGTTTTTCGAAGCAGCCAATAGCCCGCCGTAAATGAAAGGCCGAAGTTATCAGTAATATTTTCTGACTTTTATCGGATTTCACCAGATTTGACGTGTATTTAGCATTTTCGTAAGTATTCTGCGAGAGGCTTTCTACTTTTACCCGAGAGGTATCGAATGCAATATCACCAAGGTACATTTTAACGTATTTTCCTTCAGGTCCAATTGTTTTCAAAATAGAACCATCGCCTCCTGAAAAAATCAGCGTGTCGGCAATGCCTTTGTTTAAAATTTTCAGACCCTGCATCAACCGGTCAACACTTTTGTTAAAACCAATCTGCTTTGCTTTGGTATCGTAATAAGACATCATTCCGCCAAGTACGACCACATAGGTATAATGCTGTTTATTGGAATCAATTTTCACCGCAGGTTTTTCCCACAGGCGCATCACTTCGTCGAGCAAGAACGAGTTGGAGAAAACGTAAAAAACGACCAGACTTATAATCAGCAGCTTTCTGCGTCGCAGCGGTTTTTTAGTCAGCAATGCCCAAAGAAGTAAAGCAAAAATCCAGCTGTAGGGTGTAAAAATGAAGTTTAAAATTTTGGATAATATAAAGAATATTGTGTGACCCATTAAGCCTCTGAATCGTTATTGTAACGTTGGTAAATTTCGTCTAAGATAGCTAAATTTTCGTCAAGTTTGGCAGAGGTGAGTAAACGCAGGCGAATTTCCTTGCTGTGGCTCAGTCCTTTCAAATACTGCACATAATGGCGGCGCATGGTCATTATTCCTCCATATTCACTTTTATCTTCGACCGATTTCAGAAGTTGTTTTTTTATTAGTTCTATTTTTTCGGCAATGGTTGGTTCCTGTAAAATCTCACCGGTGTCGAGAAAATGTCGTATATGTTTAAAAATCCACGGCTTTCCGATACTTCCGCGACCAATCATAATGCCGTCAACGCCATAGGTATCGTATTTTTCTTTAGCTATTTCGGGGCTTGTAATATCGCCGTTGCCAATAATGGGAATCCAGATACCTGGATGGTGTTTAACTTCGCCAATTAGTGTCCAGTCTGCAATTCCGGTGTACATCTGACTGCGCGTACGTCCGTGAATGGTCAATCCCTGGATACCGACATCCTGAAGTTTTAAAGCTATTTCGAGAATGTTTTTAGAATTTTCATCCCATCCCAGGCGGGTCTTGACTGTAACCGGAATTTTAACGGCTTTGACCACTTTCTCGGTAATTTCGATCATGAGCGGAACATTTTTCATCATGCCGCTGCCTGCACCGCGATTTGCGATTTTCTTTACCGGGCAGCCAAAGTTAATGTCAATGAAATCGGGTTTGCTCTCTGCAACCATTTTGGCGGCTTCGACCATTCGCTCGGTAATATTGCCATAAATCTGTATGCCAATGGGGCGTTCATAATCAAAAATCTTTAATTTTTTCTGGCTTTTTGTGACATTGTACACTAATCCGTCTGATGAAACAAACTCAGTGAACACAACATCTACTCCGCCCATTATTTTACAGATATAACGGAATGTTGTGTCTGTTACATCTTCCATAGGGGCGAGGAACAGGGGTTTGTCGCGTAAGTTTAATCCGGCAAAAGTCACTATTCAAAATTTTATGCAAAAATAAGGAAATGTAAGGCAATAAAAAAAGTGAAGCAACCTTTGCAGATTGCTTCACTTCGTTTGCAATGATTTAATATGGTTTAAAACAATATTTTACTGTTTTATGAATTTACGACGGGTGGTAAATTCATTTGTTTTAATCTGAATCGTATATACCCCTTTAGCTAATGATTCAATATGAATAGTTGATTCGTCAGAATTTGATTTTGATTCGTAAACTTTCTTTCCCTGCATATCGAAAACAGAATATTCTGCATCAAGAACTTTATTTAAACTTACATGCAAAATATCAACAGCTGGATTGGGGCTGACTGTAATATGCGAAGCTATGTTTTCATCCATTCCGGTTATAATTATAATAACATTGCTTGTAGTAGAACAGCCATTGGCATCATAAACGGTAACCGAATATGATCCGGCCGAAATACCTGTAATGGTTTGTGTTATAGCACCTGTGCTCCATGAATAGGTAAAAGGAGCTGTTCCTGTTGGCAAGGCGGTTGCCGAGCCATCATGAGCTCCGGCTGAACTTTCATTTGTTGCAGTAACATTAACAGACAATTGGTCAATATTAACATTTACAGCAACACGTTCGCTGGCACAATCTGGACCTTTTACTTCCCATTGATAGAAATAATAGTAATAAGCCAGATTTCCTGCAGAATTTCCTGTGATTGAAATTACATTTCCAATATTATAAGGATATGCTGCGCCTGAAGTATTTCTGTATAAATTTGGACTAACAGGGCCGACCAGCTTCATACCTGTTCCTGCCGGTATAGGGAAGTTCAATGTAATTCGGCTAACTCCGGCCGGAATATTAATGGTTGCTGTTTGCAATACATTATCGCTGGCATCACGAAGCTGAATGGTCCGATTGCCGGAAGCTCCAGCATTTACTTCTACAGAAACCAAAGTAACGGCACTTGTACAATCGAAAACCAAATAATGTTCATAGGCAGAAGTGAACATGGATCCACTGGTGCTTGATTGAGTGCTTCCACCGTATTTCGAGGTTGCTGTCACCATATTTTCAACCCAGACAGTTGTGTTCTGGGTTACATTATTAATAATATACGGGTTCCCAGTATAAACTGGTGTCAAATCATTTTGATTGGAGTACCAGTTTGTTGTTCCAGTTGTTGTTGCATTTAATGAAGCGGTTGCACCTGAACATATAGTTGCATCCTGTGTTACAGGAGCAGCACTTCCTATCTGAATATAATTAGTTTTATTTTCAGTAAAATCGCCACATGCACCACCATTTACAGTAAGAACAACATTATAAGAACCTAATGAATTATAGGTGTGAGAAGGATTTTCTAAAATACTGGTAGTTCCATCTCCAAAATTCCACAGATAAGAATTTGCATTGGTACTTGAGTTTGTAAAGTTAACGGAGAAAGGAACCTGGCAGCTCGAAACCTGGTTTGCAGCAAAATCTACTGTTATTCCGGTAGCATTTACATTATAGTTTACAATTTTTTCATCATTGGAAGGATATCCGTCTGTAGAATTATTGGGATTGGTAATATAAGTACGGAAAGTATGACTTCCTGCTGTTAACGTATAAGATTGCATGGTAATAGTGTCCTGCTGATTTGTTGCCAGATTTCCTGTCCAGTTTTGAGAAACAACAGAACCACCATCCAGCTGATAGTTTAAAGTTGCTGAAGTTAAATTATTTGTTCCCTGATTGCGAAGCACAATTTTAGGAGATACCTGTACATTTGCACAATAATAATTTTGAAGTGGCTCAATTACTGAATACAGCTGGGCATCAACAGAAATGTTGTTTGCAGAAATAACTATATATCCGATATAGGTTGTATAATTGAATGCTGTAGCGCAGACTGTCAGTGTGTCGCCTACTGTTGTCGGAACCGGGTTTAACGTAACATTGGCAACACCACCGTTAACATATGCCGTTCC
>CAZDUU010000093.1:0-6858 GCA_964508675.1 uncultured Bacteroidales bacterium
AACCATTACTCCGCCACCAATTAAATGATTCTGGACTAATTGCTGGGCAGTATAACCTGAATTAATTGTTAGTTGTGCTTGGCAAAAAACAGATAAAAAAACAATGTTAGTTATTAGAATAAACTTTCTCATAATGAGCAGTATTAATGACTGTCAAATTTACACTTTTTTTCAAACCGATTATGAAAAAAACATCAGAACGATTTATCCAGTAAATGCAGATTTTATTATTAATAGCAAAAGGGAAATTCTTTGTTTGAGTGGTATTTTGTGAATTTATTTCCTTAAAAGTGTTAAATATTAATATGTTTATGATGTCAGATGCAAAACAAGGTTTACAAACAGGTGTGTTAATCATACTTTTTTCAACGTTCCATTGTTAAAAAAAAGACGATGACGGTGAAATGAAATCTGTTTTTTCATGTTATTTTTGAAAGTATGGTAAAAAGGGGCTTTTTAATACTGATAATTTTCTGTGCATTTATCAACTCATCGTTTATTTCAAACGACAAGGATGAAGCAATTATTCCTCCTAAAAATGAAAAGCCATGTGTTTTAAATGACAGGAAAGCAGAACTTTGGGCAGATTCTGTTATGCAGACACTTAGTCTGGACGAAAAAATAGGACAGTTAATTATGGTGGACGCTCATCCACAAAAAGATAAAAAACACTGGGAGTGGGTTGGTACATTAGTCAGAGATTATAAAGTTGGCGGAGTAATTTTCTTCAAATCAAATCCCAAGCAATTGGCTTTAATGAACAATTTTTTGCAGGAAAAAGCCAGAATTCCATTGCTTACCAGTATTGATGCAGAGTGGGGACTTGCAATGCGTATGGATAGTGTCCTTTCTTTCCCTGTTCAGATGACACTCGGAGCGGTTAACGACGATGAACTGATATACCAGATGGGAAGAGCTATTGCCAGACACCTTAAAAGGCTTGGAATGCAAATAAATTTTGCTCCAGATCTTGATGTCAATAATAATCCCTTAAATCCGGTTATTAATGTTCGTTCTTTTGGTGACGACAAGAAAATGGTCGTACAGAAAGCCGAACGTTATATGAAAGGCATGCAGGATGAGCATGTTTTGGCAGTGGGAAAACATTTTCCCGGACATGGAGATACACAAACTGACTCGCATCACGACTTGCCTTATTTGGGATTCAGCAGAAAACGACTCGACAGTCTTGAACTTTATCCTTTTAAACAGATGATAAAAGAGGGGATCGGTGGAATGATGGTGGCTCATTTGGATGTTCCTGCTTTGGATCCGGTGAATAAACGTCCTACAACTCTTTCGCACGAAGTGGTGACCGGCTTGCTTCGGAATGAGATGGGTTTTGAAGGTGTAATATTTACAGATGCTTTAAATATGAAGGGAGCAACAAAGTATTTTAAACCCGGTGAGGTTGCACTTAAAGCACTGTTGGCCGGTAATGATATTTTACTTTATCCCGAGGAAATTCCGTGGGCTATCCAATACATTAAAGAAGCTGTTTACGACAGTGTACTCTGTCCGGATGAATTGGACGAACATGTCAGAAGAGTTTTAAAACTTAAATATTGGGCAGGATTGAATAACTGTACCTACGTTGATACAACCAATATCTATAATGATTTAAACTCAAACGAAGACAAATTACTTATTCGTAAACTGGTTGAAAAATCACTTACTGTGTTAAAAAACGAAAACAAAATTTTACCGCTTACATCATTAGATACTTTAAAAATAGCTTACCTGAATTTCGAACCCAAAAAATCAGAAACATTTTATGAAACACTATCACTCTATGCTCCTGTTGATAGTATAAATTTCCCATCAAAACCGACTCCTGTTCAGTTTAAGAAGATTACGGATACCTTAAAGAATTATAATTTAATAATAACATCCTTGCATCAGTCTAATCGTTACTCGTTCAGGACTTTTAACTTCAGCAACGAATCCTTGGACTTTTTAAAAGAATTGGATAAGCAAAACAAAAAAGTAATTCTTTCGGTATTTGCCAGTCCTTATAGTTTAAGAGTGATTCCCGATGTGCCGTCAACAGTCGGAGTAATTTTGGGATATGAGTCAAATCCCGTTACCATGGAAATGATGGCCCAATTAATATTTGGAAGTATTGAGTCTTCTGGTAAACTTCCGGTTTGTGTCTCAGAAAAATACCCCTATAGAATGGGATTGGAAGTAAAAGAGATTATCCGTTTAAAATATACTTTACCAGAAGAATTGGGAATCTCATCAAATGAACTTTCAAGAGCAGATAGCATTATAAACAAAGCGATTGCATTGGAAGCATTTCCGGGCTGCCAGGTGCTAGTTGCAAAAGACGGAAAAGTAATCTATAATAAGTCATTCGGAAAGTTGTTTTACGATAGTCTTCCTGTTACAGGCAAGACTTTATATGATATTGCTTCCATGACAAAAATAATGGCAACTACCATTGCGGTTATGTCATTATATGAAAAGGATAAAATTGACGTTCACAAGGAATTGGGAGATTATTTATCAATATCAAAAAATACAGATAAGGAACATCTGGCTATTAGCGATGTAATGACGCATCAGGCACGATTGTCGGCCTGGATTCCCTTTTACAAGTCAATGATAAAAGACAGTCTGAAAAAGCATTTTTATTTTTCGAAAACATATTCTGATAGTTATCCTTATAAAGTTGCCGATAGTCTTTATGCATTTAAAGCAATGAAGGATACGGTTTATTATCGGATTTTTGAGTCAAAGCTCCTCTCTTCAAAGAAATATGTTTACAGCGATCTGGGTTTTTATATTATGAAAGAAATTGTAGAAGAAAAAACCGGTTTGCCTTTACCCATGTATTGCGAAAAGATGTTTTATAAACCACTAGGTTGTGTGACTACTACGTACAACCCGCTGTGGAAATTTTCCCGAAGCAAAATAGCTCCTACTGAACTTGACAATGAATTTAGAAAACAGCTGATATGGGGTTATGTCCACGATCCGGGAGCTTCATTAACAGGAGGAGTGCAGGGACATGCCGGATTGTTTTCCGATGCCAACGATTTAGCTAAAATTTCCCAGATGCTACTATGGAATGGTAAATATGGAGGACAAACTTTTTTTAAAGCCTCTACTGTTAAATATTTTACTTCATGCTATAATTGTCCTCAAAACCGTAGGGGATTGGGTTTCGACAAGCCCGAACCAGATCCTGATAAAGATTCGCCGGTTACAAGAAAGGCTTCGTTGCAAACATATGGGCATCAGGGATTTACAGGAACCTGCGTTTGGATTGATCCCAAAGAACAACTGGTTTATATTTTCCTTTCAAACAGAGTCTATCCAAATGCTGAAAATAAAAAAATAAACACACTTGGAATAAGAAATAAGGTTTTGGATGTTTTTTACGATGCTATTTCTAAAGATAAATTAAACTAAGCTTGACAAATTCTTATATTAACTGTACATTTGCTTAATTAACCAACTTCATACTAATTAAATGAACGAACTAAAAATAAAGTTCAAAATTTGGTTAGAAACCGATGACCATGACGGAATACTGGGTGATGGAAAATGCAAGTTACTGAAAACAATCAGCGAAACAGGGTCTTTAAAAGCTGCAATGGAAAAGCATAACCTCACCTACAGAAAAACCTGGGATAACCTGAACAAGATAGAAAAGTTTCTGGGTTTTTCCATTATTGAACGTCAGCGTGGCGGACAAAAGGGTGGCGAAACCAAGTTAACTGCTCAGGGACAGGCCATTGTTGATGCTTTTGATAAGTTTCATGAAAAGTACGACCAGGTTATCAGTCAGGCACTTCAGGAAACTTTGAACGAAATTCGACAAAAAGTGTAAAAAATCTGTCTTTTTATTAAAATAATCATTTACATTTGCCGCGAGTTGCAAAAATATGCAATTCGCTTTTTTATTTAATAATAATCTTAATAAGTTTTATGAATAACGCTATTTTTAATTTTAAGGATCCCAAAAACGAAGATGTTTTACATTATGCTCCTCGTAGTATCGAAAGAATAAGTCTTATAAAAGAGCTTGACAGGCAATCAAAAGAAGAAATAGAAATTCCATTAATAATAGGGGGAAAAGAGGTTAGAACAGGTAAAACAGGAAAAGTTGTAATGCCTCATGACCACAAGCATGTATTGGCAACTTATCATCAGGCAACAGAAAAGGAAGTTAAAATGGCAGTTGACGCCGCAATGAAAGCACGTAAGGTATGGTCTGATTTGCCTTGGGTTACGCGAGCTACTGTTGTTGTAAAAATTGCTGATTTAATTTCAATGCGTTATCGCAATCTAATGAATGCTTCAACTATGTTAGGACAAAGCAAAAATGCATATCAGGCAGAAATTGATTCTGCATGCGAAACCATTGATTTTCTTCGCTTCAATGCTCATTTCGTTTCACGAATATATTCTAATCAGCCAAATACACGGGTAAATCAACTAAATAAGTTGGAATATCGACCCCTGGAAGGTTTTGTTTTTGCTCTAAGTCCGTTTAATTTTACTGCTATAGCCTCAAATTTGAGTATGTCTCCTGTTTTAATGGGAAATACGGTCGTTTGGAAACCCGCAACAACAGCAATTTTATCAAATTATTACTTGATGCAGATTTATAAAGAAGCAGGTTTGCCGGATGGAGTTATTAATTTTATTCCTGGAAAAGGTTCTACAATAGGTAATGTCCTTTTAAATGATAGAGATTTAAGTGGAATTCATTTTACAGGTTCAAACAGCACCTTTAATTATTTGTGGAAAAGTATGGGCGATAATTTATCAAAATACAAATCATATCCTCGAATTGTAGGTGAAACCGGTGGAAAAGACTTCATTATTGCTCATTCTTCAGCTACACCTATTGAAGTTGCGGTTGCAATTGTAAGAGGAGCATTCGAATATCAGGGGCAAAAATGTTCTGCTGCATCAAGAGCATATATTCCCAAATCATTATGGCCTTCGATTAAAAAGTATATTCAGGAAATGTGTTCGGAAATAAATATTGGCGATGTAAGAAACTTTGCCAATTTTATGAATGCAGTTATTGATGAAGCTGCATTTGACAATATTATGTCATATATTGAAGAAGCAAAAAATTCAACGGATGCAAAAATTATTACAGGTGGAAAAGGTGACAAATCTAAAGGTTATTTTATAGAACCAACTGTAATTGAAACGACTAATCCTCACTTCAAAACAATGGAGGAAGAGATTTTTGGTCCGGTTATGACTATTTATGTTTACAATGACAATGATTTTGAAAAGACATTGGAATTATGCGATTCTACTTCACCTTATGCACTAACGGGATCTATTTTTTCGAATGATAGATTGGCTATTGAAATGGCATCTGAGAAATTAAAATATGCTGCAGGAAACTTCTACATTAATGATAAACCAACCGGTGCAGTAGTCGGTGCGCAACCTTTTGGTGGAGCCAGAGCTTCAGGCACAAACGATAAAGCCGGTTCAAGTCTTAACCTGTTTCGTTGGACAAGCCCCAGAGCTATAAAAGAAACTCTTGTTACCGACAGGGATTTTAAGTATCCGTTTATGGCAGAATAATAAAGAATAATGTAAATAATAAGAAAATGGAAAAAGAAAGATTAAAAAAAGTATTCGAACGTTTTGGTATTAAAGAAGTTAACCCAGGTGTTTCTACCGGTTGCGAATGGATTGATTCTAACGGAGATTTAACAGAATCATATTCACCGATTGATAATTCTTTAATTGCTAAAGTAAAAAATGGTTCAATTCAGGATTATGAAGCAGTTATAAAAAAAGCAGAAGAAGCTTTTGCTATCTGGAAAGAAGTTCCGGCACCTAAAAGAGGTGAAGTTGTAAGACAGTTGGGAATAGCTTTACGTGAAGCTAAAGAAGACTTAGGTTACTTGGTTTCGCTTGAAATGGGAAAAATATACCAGGAAGGAATGGGCGAAGTTCAGGAAATGATTGATATTTGCGACTTTGCAGTTGGCCAATCACGCTTGTTGAATGGTTTTACCATGCAATCGGAACGATTTGACCATCGCCTAATTGATCAGTATCACCCTATGGGAATTATAGGCCTAATCACATCATTTAATTTTCCGGTAGCTGTATGGGCATGGAATTCTATGTTAGCTGCTGTTTGTGGTGATGTTGTTATTTGGAAGCCAAGTTCTAAAACACCTTTGTGTGCTATTGCGGTTCAGAATATCATTGCTGATGTATTGAAGAAAAACAACGTTCCGGAAGGTGTTTTTAATATGATAGTTGCTAAATCGTCTGTACTTGGCGATAATTTTGTGGCTGACAGCAGAATTCCTTTGTTTTCTATCACAGGATCAACCAATGTTGGCAAAAGAGCCGGTGGAATTATTGGTAAACGTCTTGGTAAAGCTATTCTCGAATTAGGTGGAAATAATGCAGTTATTATTTCAGATTCAGCTGATCTCGAAATGGCCATTTCATCTACAGTATTCGGTGCTGTTGGTACCTGTGGTCAACGTTGTACTTCTACCCGCCGTTTGATTGTTCAGGAAAAAGTGTACGACGAAGTTAAAAATAAAATGATAAATGCTTACCAACAGATTGTAGAAAAAATAGGAAACCCTCTTGAAGAAAACACATTGGTAGGTCCGCTGATTGACAAAAATGCAGTTGGTCTGTTTACCAGTGCAATAGAATCGGCAAAAAAAGAAGGTGGAAAAGTATTGTTCGGAGGCAAAGTATTGGAAGGCGGAAAATATGCTTCGGGAACATATGTTGTTCCGGCAATAATTGAAGCTGAAAATCATTATAAGATAGTACAGGAAGAAACCTTTGCTCCTATTTTGTATCTTATGAAATATAAAACTCTGGACGAAGCAATTAAAT
>CAZDUU010000094.1:0-6840 GCA_964508675.1 uncultured Bacteroidales bacterium
AAAGAAGTAACCCTATGAGAGAAGCTGCTGCTAAACTTTGTCGTCATATCGTAGATTCATTGTTTAGTCTTGATAGCACAGCTAAAATCATTATTATGGGTGATTTGAACGATGATCCGGTAAATGCAAGCCTTGTAAAACATTTAAAAGCTCAGCCAACTAAAGAAAAGACAATGAATCTTGGACTATACAATCCAATGTATGAGCTTTTTAAGAAAAAGGGAATAGGAAGCCTGGCATATAATGACAAATGGAATTTATTTGATCAATTTATCGTTTCTTACCCATTAATCAGCAAAACAACAAGTGGATATAAATTTTCAAGAGCTGGTGTTTTTAATAAATCATATTTAATGCAAAAAGATGGACAATTTGCCGGATATCCTTTCAGAACATACGTGGGAAATACATTTATGGGAGGATATTCTGACCATTTCCCTTCATTTATAATCATTAGTAAGTAATGAAAGAATTTTATAAAGTATCATTAAAACCTTATCATACATTTGGTATTGATTTAGATTCAAATTTACTGATCGAAATAGAATCCGTTAGCGATACCAATCTAATAATTTCGAAAGGATATTTTAAAAGAGACTTTTATATATTAGGTGGCGGAAGTAATGTTTTATTCAAAAAAATTCCTGAAATAATCTTTAAAGTTTCAATAAAAGGGATTGAAATTGTAAAAGAAGAGGAAGATAATATTTGGATAAAAGTATATGCAGGCGAAGTCTGGGACGATTTTGTAAGATTTTGTGTAGAAAAAAATTATGGAGGGATTGAAAACCTTTCCCTTATTCCGGGAACATCAGGGGCTGCTCCAGTTCAGAATATTGGAGCTTACGGGATGGAAGTAAAAGACAGCCTGGAAAGCTTAAGTGCTTTGAATATTGATACAGGTGTGATTTCTGTCTTTAAAAACGAAGAATGCCGATTTTCCTACCGGGATAGTATTTTTAAACATAAAGAGAATGGAAGATGGTTGATTCTGGATACGACCTATAAGCTTACAAAACGAAATCACAGGTTTGTCCTTAATTATGGCAATATTGCACCACATATAGGCAATATTGAATGTAATTTAAGCCTGATAAGAGAAATTGTATGTGAACAGAGAAATTCAAAGCTTCCCGATTGCAAAGTACTTGGAAATGCCGGAAGTTTTTTTAAAAATCCGGTTGTTCCGATTTCGAAATATGAACAATTGAAAAAAATACATGAAAATATTCCGTCTTTTTCTTTCTCAAAAGAATTGGTAAAGATTCCTGCAGCTTGGTTTATAGAGAAAAGCGGTATGAAAGGATATAGAAAAGAACAGGTAGGGACTCATATTATGCAACCTCTGGTAATTGTAAATTATGGTGGAGCAACAACTCAGGATATATTAGATTTTGCAGACCTGATAATTAGTGAAGTATATAAGAAGTTTGATATCAGATTAGAAATGGAAGTAAATCTTGTTAATTAATTTTTAAAATATATGCAACCAATTTATTACTTTTATTGGTCTTTAAGAAAATTTAAAATCATGAAATTATTCTTTATATTTTTCTTGCTTATAATAACGCTCTCTTCTTTAGCAAATAATCAGATTAATCCTAAAATTCCAACTTCCGCATTCATTGAAAATGTAGGTCAATTAGAAGAAATGACAACATTGAAACCTGTAAATGATGTGCTTTTTTATGTGTCAACTCCAGATGCTTTTATGTACTTGCGAAAAAATGGAATTTCTTATGTTTTTCATAAGAGCATTTTTTCTGTTAAAGAAGAATATGATATGGGTATTCCCAAAATAGAAAAGGTTGAATGGCAAAGAGTAGATGTTGATTTTGTTAACTCAAGCACTGAGAGGGTCATAAAAGAAGAACAGGTTGATTGGAAATATAATTTCTATTATGCACACTGTCCAAGCGGAATAACAGGTGTTCGGGCTTATAAAAGCGTAACCTATAAAAATATCTACCCCGGAATAGACTGGCATATATATTATAATTCTGAAGGAGAATTGAAATATGATTTTATTGTAAACCCAGGCGCTAATCCATCATTAATTAGATTGCAGTATAATTATTCAAATAAGCCCAAATTAGATATTGATGGAAGTGTGTTGGTTGAAAATGACCTAGGTTCAATTATAGAGAATAAACCATTCGCATATCAAGAAATTGAAAATATTCCGATTCAATGGATTGTGAATGATAATATTTTATCTTTTGACATTGATTCCTATAATAAAAAATCTCCATTAATAATAGATCCTTTTTTGATCTGGTCAACTTATATGGGTAGCTCTGGAACAGATTATAGTGAAGGTGTTGCAACTGATGATAATATGTTAGTGGTTAGTGGTTATACAACTTCCTCTAGTTTCCCTACTGTTAATCCGGGGGGAACAGCCTTTTTTCAGGGAAGTCTGGTATCATCATCAGACGCTTATATTGCAAAATTTTCAACTAATGGAATTCCTGACTGGATTACTTACTATGGGGGGAGCGGAAACGATAATAATAATGGGAGAGTTCTTCTTACACCGAATTACATTTTTGTCGCAGGGCAAACGGGGTCTAATGATTTTCCTACATTTGACCCTGGAAATGGAGCGTATTATGATGGCGTTTTTCCTACCAATGGAGATGTTTTACAAGGTTATATTTTAAAGTTTGATAGAAATGGAGAACGGTTATGGGCAACTTACTTAGATGGTAATCCAGATCCTGGATATATAGCATCAATTACAGCAAATAGTTCAGCATTTTATTCTTTAGCAGTCACAATGTCATCAAATTTTCCAACAGTTGATCCAGGAGGCGGTGCTTACTTTCAGCCTACAATCACAAATACAAATATAACACATTACGCTATAAGTAAGTTCAATATTAATACTAATGCGATGGAATGGTCTACCTACTTTTCTACTTCTACAGGTTCTGATGGTGACTGGAATAATGTTGTTTGTGATGATAATTATTTATTTCTTGTAGGTAATACTTCCTCAACAAGCTTTCTAACTATTGATCCAGGAAATGGTGCGTATTATCAAGGTTCTTCAAGTGGAAGCAGAGATGGAATTATAGCCCGGTTTTCAACACAGGGAGTATTAGAATGGTCTACTTATTTTGGGGGAAGCGGAGACGATGAGTTTAGAGCAGCAACAATTGCAAATGGTAAATTATGGCTTGCCGGTAATTCTACATCAACTAATTTTCCAACATTCGATATTGGAAATGGTGCTTATTATCAACCGGCTATAGGTGGAGGTGCTGATGGAATAGTTGCTTCATTTGATTTGAGCGGACATTTGCTTTGGAGTACATATTATGGAGGAAGTGGAAATGATTACTCAAGAGCGATTACAGCAGATAATTATGGTCTTTGGTTTAGTGGTCAGACAACTAGTGCCAATTTCCCTTTATTAAACTTAGGAACACCAACATATTATTTGTCTTCTGCTTCAAGTGCATTTTTAGTGAAATTTAAACAAAATGGGATAAGACAGTGGTCAACATATATAAAAGCTACTGCTCCAAGACGGTTAGCTTCAAATTCATCTAGTATATATTTAGCGGGTTATACTTCGTCTGGTAATTTAGTAACACAGGATCCAAGTAATGGTTCTTATTTTCAATTAAATCATGCAGGTGGAACTTATGACGCATTTATTATGCAGTTTGACAAATGTGTTATTCCCGTTGTAAATATTTCAAAAGATACCTCATTTATTTGTCGTTACGATTCTACTTGGATTTATGGACACGGGGGAATTATGTATAATTGGAGTACTTCAGATATTATTGATTCTATTCATGTTTCCCCAGCAAGCACAAGTACATATTACCTTACAGTTACAGATGATATGACTTGTCAGAATAATGATAGTATTACTATTACGGTTTACCCGTTGCCAGATGTACATTTAACTGGAGCACACCCCATCTGCTATAGAGATAGTATTGAACTATATGGTAATGGTGCCCTAACATATTTATGGATGCCTGATTCATTACTAGGAGATAGTATTCATTTTTCTCCTTCAACAACTATAACTTACTATGTGTTAGGTACTGATACAAATAATTGCAGGAATATTGATAGTGCTCAAATAATTGTTCATCCTCTTCCTGATGTATATATTACAGGAGAACATCCAATCTGTTTCAAGGATAGTATTATGCTACATGGTAATGGTGCCCAGACTTATCAATGGATGCCTGATTCATTACTTGGAGACAGTATTCATGTCTCTCCTCCAATAACTACAGCTTATTACATATTGGGTACTGATACGAATAATTGTAAAAATATTGATTCTGCTCAAGTAGTAATTTATCCATTACCAATTGTAAGCATTACGGGTGAACATCCTATTTGCTTTGGTGATAGCATTGTGCTCTTTGCAAATGGTGCTCAGACTTATAATTGGACGCCTGGAAATGATACTACAGATAGTATTCATGTCGCACCAAATTATACAACAACGTATTATTTACTGGGCACAGATACAAATCAATGTAAAAATATTGACTCTGCTGATGTTATTGTATATTCATTGCCAAATGTCCAGATTGCTGGAACACACCCAATTTGTTTTGGCGATAGTATTGCTCTTACTGCTTCTGGAGCAATAACTTATGTGTGGTATCCTGATACATTAACTGGTAATATTCAAATTTATTCTCCAGATTCTACTTCTACTTATATTGTTCAGGGAACAGATTTTCATCAATGTAGAAACACTGATACTGCAACTGTAGTCGTTTATAACTTACCAAATGTTCAAATTTTGGGTGCACACCCCATTTGCTTTGGAGATTATATTGATTTAACTGCAATTAATGCGGAACATTATGTTTGGAATACAACTGATACTACTTCAAATATTCATGTAAATCCTCCACAAACTTTTGATTTTATTGTTGTTGGAACAGATACTAATGGCTGTGTAAATAGTGATACGTCACAGGTCGTTGTCAATCCTCTTCCACCTGTAAGGATTTTTGGGGTACAACCAATATGTCATTATGATAGTATTTCCATAGCAGCTTTTGGGGCAAATACTTATACATGGTCACCATGGGGTTACCTTGATCCGAATATTACTGTTTCTCCAGACTCAACAACGTTTATTACATTAGTTGGTGTTGATGGAAATGGCTGTGTTAATAGCGATACAGCAACATTAGTTGTATATCCTTTACCAATAGTTACTGTTTCCGGCGATCATCCAATCTGTTTTGGTGATAGTATAACTGTCTCTGCTCACGGAGCATATGTCTACGACTGGAGCCCGGTAAGTGTGACGGGCGATAGTATTACCATAGCACCAGGAGTAACAACTTCATATACTGTTCTTGGAACAGATACCAATCAATGTAAAAATACAGCTGATTTTTCAATAACAGTATTTGAGCTGCCTGTGGCACAAATTACAGGAATAGACAGAATCTGCCAACAGGAAGAGGTTACATTACAGGCTTCTGGTGGTGATTCATATATCTGGAATACAACTGAAACGACAACAAATATTCTGGTTCAACCAATGCAAACGACTACCTATTCTGTTATTGCAATAAAAAATATCTGTTCTGATACTGCATTTTTTACTTTATCGGTTGATCCAAAGCCTTCAATAACATTGACCTCTGATACAACGATAATTATAGGAATGACTTTACCTTTAAATGTTTCAGGAGCAAATACATATATCTGGTCACCCGTTGATTATTTGTCGTGCACTTCTTGTAATAATCCAACTACTAGGCCTTCGGAAACAATAGAATATTGCGTTGAGGGTGTAAATATTTATGGATGCTCGGATACTGCCTGTGTTATTGTAACTGTGGATAAAGAATGTGGTGAAACTTTTGTCCCTTCAGCTTTTAGTCCTAATGGAGATGGGAATAACGATTTTTTATTTGTTCGTGGAAAATGTATTAAATCCATGAGTTTTAGTATATATAACAGATGGGGAGAAAAAGTTTTTGAAAGCTCCGATCCGGATATTGGATGGGATGGAAGCTTTAGAGGGAAAGCTTTGGATACTGGTGTATTTGTCTATGTATTACAAGCAGAATATTATAATGATGTTATTATAAACCAAAGAGGTAATATAACTTTAGTTCGATAATTTATGAAAAGGTATAAAATATTTTCACTTATTGTATTGGGATTGATAGTTAATGGATTGAAAGCACAGGATGTGATGCTTTCTCAGCCATTAGAATCTCCGATAACTTTAAATCCTGCAAATACGGGTGCTCAGTATGATATCAGAGCAAATTTGAACTATCGTCAGCAATGGAGAAGCGTAACAGACCCTTTTACCACTGTCATGGCTTCTGCTGATTCAAAAATTGCTTCAAAAGGGAAATCTTCTTCTTTAGGTGTCGGTATGTTTATTGTGAATGATAAAGCAGGAAGTGCTCATTTAAATACATTTCTGGGTGGTCTAAACATTGCAGCAAAAGTACCAATTTCAAATAGTCAGAATTTTTCGGGAGGAATAGGAGTGGCCTATATGCAGCGTCATATTGATTATAGTGAGCTGACCTGGGATAAGCAATACGATGGATTAGTCTATAATCCTGATTTATCAAATGGAGAGCAACTATCGCATGAACGGACCAATAATGTTGATTTATCTGCCGGGCTTCAATGGAGTTATGGAAAAGGAGCAACAACACTATCATCAAATGACAACCTTGGGGCTCAGGTTGGCGTTTCAGTTTTTCATATCAATAAACCCAATTTAAGTTTTGATTATAATGATAAATCATATATGAGAGTAGTTTTTCACTCAACACTTTCGTATGGAATAAAAAATTCAAATATGCAAAT
>CAZDUU010000095.1:0-6831 GCA_964508675.1 uncultured Bacteroidales bacterium
CTGAAGGTATAATTGGTATATGTACCAGACAAAACAGCCAGCTTTCCACATCCTATCCAGCCAAGATTTGAGATTTGTCCCGAATAGCCGTAAGCCGTAGTATTAAAGCTTTGATTGGGATTTGGAACCCAGTTGATATAATTACTTACCGATACACCATAATTTATTTTCATATCAGCTAAAGGATTGCATTGGGCATTTCAATAGTCCATGCATTTCCCGGACGAAGTAAAAGTTCCTGACCGTCTTTAAAAGCCCTGATACGAACTTCTCCGCCGGTGGTCAAAAGGCTTCCGCTGGCTACGGTAGGCATCTGGTAATAAATCATATCCTTTGGGGTATAGAGTTCTACCAGTTTTACCGTGTATGGAAAATAAACACTATCGCCATTGGGATACATCAGCTTTGTTTTTTCGGCCCATATTTTTGTTCCCTGATTACCCACAATAGGTCCCTGTCCGTTTGTATCAACCACGAACTCCTGCTCATCCTGCTTTTTATTGTCGAAGTAATTATTAATAGGTTCATATTCATTCATCTGCTGTTTTTCTTCAATTCTGTCTTTTGAGCATTGTACAAAAGCCAGTGAGCTGACAGCCATTAATACTATAAAAAAATACTTTGTCTTCATAATAAATATTTCATTTATGACGCAATTTTAATCATAAGCGTTGCAATGTCCTGATCTGGATCTTCCTCCACCGCCGGAGCCATATCTGCGACCGTTCTTGCAATGAAAGTAATACATAAAGCCCAGTTGTAAGTTGGTTTCTTTCCATTTTAGGTTATAGCGATACTCGAGAAACGGCCTGAAACAACGGCTTGTTTTCACTCCGATGCCTCCTTCAAAATCCCAATTCGAATATTTTGCATCGTCCATGGGCGAAACTTCATAATTTATCCATCCGTTGTATGCTCCCTGAAGCAAAGCATAAAAGGTCCAGCTTTTAATATGAAACAGATTTTGATGCAGACCTATACCCAAATAATATTCATGAATTTTATTAAAACCCGGATAATATGCAATTTGCGGGACAATACTAAAATCGCCCATTGGGAATTCGGCACGAATGCCACCGCCAAAACTTTCTGTCTGGAAATTGTAAATAGCCGATGCTCCCAAACCAAATGTTTGAGCATTAACAATCTTTAAACCAAGCAAAAAGAAAATAATTATAAATAACTTTTTCAAGACTTTTAATTTTTGTAACACTTACAAACCTACTTTTTTTATTTTAAAAATGCAAGGATTAATTTAGATTCATATATAAAATCATTTAGTTTTTTAAAATCAAAAACTTCCTTGTAATATTTTCCTTATTCGTGTTTAGTTTCAAAAAATAGGTTCCAGAAGACAGGTCTTCACAAGGAATAATTATCTTGTGTTCTCCCTGGTAAAGTGATTTTAGCTTCAACGATTTTACATTTATTTCCTGGCAATTATATATGCTTAGCATTAAATCCTGCTTTTCTTTCAGGTTAAAGGTCAAAACCACTTCGTTATTTGCCGGGTTCGGTGATAGATTAAATCTTTCCATTTCGGTCAAAGGATTTTGCCATATACGTGTAGCTTCGTAGTCAAGCCTGAAAGTTATATTGTAGTTAATGGAATCGTACATACTATTAGGAATATCCACTTCAATGTGAAGAATTTTCTTTTGGTCAAAATCTTCCATAACGTGAATCACCTGACTATATGTGCCGGAGGAGTTTAAGACTGCAAAACCGGTGACATTGCTGCACCAATCCGGCAATTCTACCGGCATATAAATACGTGTGTCGCTGAAATGAAATTTATCCCAAACCGGAAAAAATATATTGTCAGGTTTATTAAATGTAAGATGAATATCCAGCGTAGAATTATCTATTGAATCCAATGTATATTGGGTTATATTTAGCTGTGAATCGTGATTATTCTGAAAAGGATTAAAAAGCGGATCGCCAAAATAAATTCTGTTGGCTTTTCCGCCAAGCATATAACAGGCTCCTGACCATTGTGAGGGGTCAAAGCTACCTGAACTAAGCACATCGCAACCATAAAAATACTCATCCTGCAGGTATATTTTCAAATTTGGAACGTTTCCCAAAAAGCCCATAACAACTCCATCAACACTTCGTTTATGAATATCACCCAAAGGTTCGTTATATAAAAATGCATTATAATAATCTTCGCCCTGGTCGTTTGCATTATTTGCTCCACAAGGGGCAAAATATCCTGTCAGTCCTGCTTTCAACATAGATAAAGCAAAACTAAACGTATCGCTCATATTATAAAACTGTGTGTATCCGTTTGTTTCACCAAAAGTCGCAGCAATATCACCTTCAATCATAACCCGTTTAGGTTCACCGGAATGGCAGGCACCATTAAAAGCCACTGCAGGATACAAATTTAAACTGGCGATATCGTAACTGGTCAATCCTGCTCTTGCATATGCAGGATTTTCAATTTTTGCTGAGTCATAAGCCCAAACCGGTGGATTAGGATTGGTATTCCCTCCTTCAAAAAGCCAAAGCATATGCGGGTCGCCATTATGCCCGACATCCAGAACTTTACAGTTTTCTAAGTACTGGCTATTCTGTACAAAAAAGTCGTGTCCGGAATTATTATCATTGGTTTCCAGATAAATGATATTTGCAGCAGAAGGATTTAACAGTGTAGTAAAATCACCTGCTCCGGGATAAACAAAATTAAGGGATGAGGCGGCATATCCTCCAATATTCAAAGGAAAATCTTCAATATGGTTAGTTTCGGCTGTAATAATTCTGTTTACAAAATTCAAGGCGTCCTGGGCACTTGCTCCTGTAATAAAACCGTATGAAAAATCAGAAAAAGGGTCATTATCCATTCGGGTACTTAGCATTAAAAACTTTCTGACAAAATTAATGTCTATATCTCCGGGCTTTAATACTATAGCAACATATCTGGGTTGTATTGCGGCTAAATTACTTTGCAAAGAATTCAAATCCTGCATGCTGAATTGTTCTACCTGGGCATTTCTGTAATTCCTGAGAGCTCTCACCGGTTCGTACCATGCATCGCTGGTATCGCTTATATTGGTAAGAACCACATAACCGGAGCTTTGACAAAAAATATCTTGAATAAGAATGACTGCAAAAAACAAGAAGAGAGTAATTTTTTTCAATGTGGTAAAGTTTTGATTTATACAAATATAAAGCATTTTTTGATATACTCCACCATATTGTAAAATAAAAAAGGCTACTCATTTGAGCAGCCTTTTAATATTTTTATGCTTCACCTTTAGGTCCGCCAAAATTGAGCGGTAGTGGAGGAGCTTCAACAGCTTTAATAGGTCCGAATTGCGATTCAAACTTTTGAACATTGTCTTTCAATGCCAATAAAAGTCTTTTGGCGTGTTCGGGTGTAAGTATAATGCGCGATTGGACTTTTGCTTTAGGCATCCCGGGCATTAAGCGAACAAAATCAATAACAAATTCAGAATTGGAATGAGAAATGATGGCAAGGTTTGAATAAATACCCTGTCCGGTCTGTTCATCCAATTCAATATTGATTTCGCCCTTAGGCATTTCATTTTGACTCATAATTTTATTCGTTTACTTCAGCATTTTTTTTACGGATAGATGTAAGATTTTCCAAATCTTGTTTTGAACCAACAATCATACGTTGATATTCTCTCATACCAGTACCAGCCGGAATCAAGTGACCAACTATAACGTTTTCTTTCAAACCTTCCAACGTATCCACTTTACCACGAACAGCAGCATCGTTCAATACTTTGGTCGTTTCCTGGAATGAAGCAGCTGACATGAAGCTATATGTTTGCAATGCAGCACGGGTAATACCTTGTAAAACCTGACTTGCGGTTGCAGGAACAGCATCGCGTGCACTCACGAGTTTCTTATCGTTACGTTTCAGTAATGAATTTTCATCGCGTAACTGACGAACAGAAACAATCATACCAGGCTTAAAGTTTTCGCTTTCACCTGCTTCAAGAACTACTTTTTTACCGTAAATATTATCGTTTTCTTCAAGGAATTCGTTTTTATCAACCAGCATTTTTTCGAGGAAGCGGGTATCACCCGGATCTTCGATTTGTACTTTACGCATCATCTGACGAACAACGATTTCAAAATGTTTATCGTTGATTTTTACACCTTGTAAGCGATAAACTTCCTGAATTTCGTTAACAATATATTCCTGAACAATGGTAGGTCCTTTAATTGCAAGAATATCATTAGGAGTTGTAGCTCCGTCTGATAACGGTGTACCGGCTCTTACGTAGTCACTTTCCTGTACTAAAATCTGTTTTGACAGTGGAACCATGTATTTCTTTTCTTCCCCGGTCTTTGATCGGATAATGATTTCGCGGTTACCACGTTTTATCTTGCCAAAGAATACTTCACCGTCAATTTCTGCCACGATAGCAGGATTCGACGGGTTACGTGCTTCGAATAACTCAGTTACACGTGGCAAACCACCGGTGATATCGCCCGACTTACCAACAGCACGTGGAATTTTAACTATAATAGAACCGGTCTTGATCTTGTCACCAATATTTACAGAGATGTGAGCACCTACCGGAACGTTATAACCTTTAAGTTCCGTACCATCTTTTCCAACAATCTTGATAACAGGGTTTTTAGTTTTATCACGGGTTTCAATGATAACTTTTTCTTTGAAACCGGTTTGTTCATCAGATTCTTCGCGGAAAGTAGCGCCTTCGACCATGTTTTCAAAGTCAATGCTACCTGTAGCTTCAGAGATAATAACAGCATTGTAAGGATCCCATTCGCACAATAAATCACCTTTCTTAATTTCGGCACCATGTTCAACATAAAGTTTTGATCCGTAAGGAACATTATGTGTCATCAAAACAATACCCGTGTGTTTATCAACCAGACGAATTTCAGTCAGACGGCTGACAACAACTTTAATATTTGATTTGGATTCTTCTTCGTATGGAACTGTTCTGAGTTCTTCTAATTCAACAACACCATCGTATTTGGCAATAACTCTTGATTCGGTGGTAATGTTTGAAGCAGTCCCCCCAACGTGGAATGTACGGAGAGTAAGCTGTGTACCTGGTTCACCGATAGACTGTGCAGCAATCACGCCTACAGCTTCACCCATCTTAACCATTCTGCCTGTTGCAAGGTTACGTCCGTAGCATTTTGCACAAACACCTTTTTTAGATTCGCAGGTAAGAACCGAACGAATTTCAACAGATTCTATTGGGGATTTTTTGATGATTTCAGCTTTTTCTTCGTTGATTTCTTCACCGGCTTCTACGATTAATTCACCTGTTTGGGGATGATATACATCGTGAACGGATACACGACCTAAAATACGATCGTAGAGTGATTCAACAATTTCTTCACCTTTCTTAACGGCACTTGCAACTAATCCGCGCAATGTTCCGCAATCTTCCTGGTTAATGATAACGTCCTGGGTTACGTCAACCAGACGACGTGTCAGATAACCGGCGTCAGCAGTCTTGAGAGCGGTATCGGCCAAACCTTTACGGGCACCGTGTGTTGAAATGAAGTACTCAAGTACCGACAAACCTTCTTTAAAGTTAGCCAAAATCGGGTTTTCGATAATTTCATTTCCGGTAGCTCCGGATTTCTGCGGTTTTGCCATAAGACCACGCATACCGCATAACTGACGAATCTGTTCTTTAGAACCACGAGCACCTGAGTCGAGCATCATGTAAACAGGATTGAAACCCTGGCGGTGTTCAGAAATCTGTTTTAACACAAGATTGGTTAGCTTGGCATTGGTGTGTGTCCAAATATCGATAATTTGGTTGTAACGTTCGTTATTGGTAATGAACCCCATGTTGTAGTTCTGTAAAACTTCTTCAACCTGTGAGTATCCTTCATTAACCAATTTTTCTTTTTCTTCGGGAACAATTACATCTTCGAGATTGAATGACAAACCACCTCTGAAAGCCATATAATAACCTAAGTTCTTAATATCGTCGAGGAATTTTGCAGTTTTTGCAATACCTACTACTTTAAGAACTCTGGAAATAATATCGCGTAATGATTTTTTAGTTAAAAGTTCATTGATATATCCTACTTCTTTCGGAACAACTTCGTTGAATAATACTCGTCCAACGGTGGTTTCAACGATTCTCTTAACCGGTTTTTCGTTTACTACATCATCAACTTTAACTTTGATGTTAGCATGTAAATCAACTTTCTTTTCATTGTAAGCGATAGTAACTTCTTCAGCTGAGTAGAAAGTCATTCCTTCACCATTAACCTTGAAAGTAGGAGTTGTTTTTGCAGGTTTTGTAATGTAATACAGACCCAATACCATGTCCTGAGAAGGAACGGTAATAGGAGCACCGTTACTTGGGTTAAGAATATTGTGCGAAGCCAACATTAACAATTGCGCTTCCAAAATAGCTGCATTACCAAGGGGTACGTGAACAGCCATCTGGTCACCGTCGAAGTCAGCGTTGAAAGCTGTACATACCAATGGGTGCAGTTGAATCGCGCTGCCCTCGATCAGGGTGGGCTCAAAGGCCTGAATACCCAGGCGGTGCAGGGTAGGCGCGCGGTTGAGCATCACCGGGCGTTCTTTAATGGCTTCTTCGAGCACTTCCCAAACCTCAGGGCGGTTGCGTTCGATGAAGCGGCGAGCGCCTTTTACATTGGCGGCATAATTATGCGACACCAGTTTGGCAATGACGAAGGGGCGGTAAAGTTCCAGCGCCATGGCCTTGGGCAAACCGCATTGGTGCAGTTTGAGCGTCGGACCGACCACGATGACCGAGCGGCCCGAGTAGTCGACACGCTTACCCAACAGGTTGCGGCGGAAACGGCCCTTTTTGCCTTTGAGCA
>CAZDUU010000096.1:0-6829 GCA_964508675.1 uncultured Bacteroidales bacterium
CAAACATTACGTCCTTACCATTTATAGTTATTGAAGTCAATATCGGTGCCGGAAAAACATCGTTGGCAAAAATGCTTAGCGAAGATTTGAAAGGACGCCTGATACTAGAGCGATTTGCGGAGAATCCTTTCTTGCCAAAATTCTACAAAGAGCCGCCACGGTGGGCATTTCCATTAGAATTATCATTTCTGGCCGACCGTTATAAGCAGTTGAAAGAAGAACTACTTCAACCTTCGCTCTTTGACCAATATATCATTGCCGATTATTACTTTATGAAGTCGCTTATTTTTAGCAAAGAAACCCTGGCCGAAGACGAATTTAACCTGTACAAACAACTTTTTGAAATTATATATCACAGCATACCCAAGCCAAATCTCTTTGTTTACCTCCATGCTCCGATCGATAAAATTCTGAAACAAATTAAACAGCGAGGACGCTCATACGAACAGGAAATTTCTAAAGAATATTTAGAAAATATTCATAAAAATTATTTGGAATTTATCGAAACTCAAAAAAATATTCCTGTTTTGGTAATTAATACCGAAAACTTCGATTTTGTCAATAGTTCCAAGGATTATATTCAAATTAAAGAATCAATTTTGGAATATTTAGACCAAAATGGAATCCACAAAAAATTTTTTATTCAAAATAAAGTTTGAGATTAAAAAAATGATTTATATTTTTGTAGCAAAAATTTATATTGAACTAATAATTAATCCTAACCTGATATGAAGAAAAATTACATCATTTATTCCGTTTTATTTTTAGCTGCAGCCGTAGCTTTTAGCGGATGTACAGGGCTTAAATCTATGAAAAAAAAACAAGGTGTTATTACCTATACTTTAAGTCCAAATCCAACTGAAATGCATGGTGATAGTGTTATTGTAAATGTTACCGGCAAATTTCCGGCAAAATATTACAAGAAAAAAGTTACTTGTGACATCACTCCTACCATGAAATCAAGCAATGGAACTGAAATTCCATTAAAAACCATTAAAGTTCAGGGTGAAAAAGTACAAGATAACAACCAGGTTATAAAAACCCTTGATGGTGGTGGCTTTACTTACACTGATAAAGTAGCTTATACCCCTGAAATGCGTGTTTGCGACATCAACGTAAAAATTCATGCATATGTAAAGAGCAAATTTGTTGATTTTGATCCTATTACTATTGGACAGGGAACCATTGCAACTCCCGGCTTATTGGAAAAAGATGCAAAACCAATTATTGCTAAAGACAATTTAGTTCGTACATTCCCGGAAGAAAAAGAAGCCTCTATTTTATACACCATCAATCAGGCAAATATTCGTCCTCAGGAACTCAGCAAAGCTGAAATGAAAGATCTTAAAAAATACTTAGAAGAAACTCAAAAAAACACACGTAAATCAATTAAAGGTGTTAATATTTCATCCTATGCTTCACCAGACGGACCAGAAGATTTAAACACCAAATTATCTGACAACCGTGGTACATCTGCAAATACAGCAATTAAAGATCAATTCAAAAAATTAGAAAAAGCTAAAGAACAAGGCTTTTTCAACACAAAAGCTACT
This sequence comes from uncultured Bacteroidales bacterium, assembly GCA_964508675.1. Classification (GTDB taxonomy): domain Bacteria; phylum Bacteroidota; class Bacteroidia; order Bacteroidales; family GWA2-32-17; genus Ch61. Next base: position 1,554 of record CAZDUU010000096.1, read on the forward strand.
CCCGAAGATTGGGAAGGTTTCCAGAAACTTATGCAGGAATCTGATATCGCTGACAAAGATTTGGTTTTACGTGTTCTCTCTATGTACAGTGATCCAGCTCAGCGCGAAAAAGAGATCAAAAATATCAGCAAAGCTTTCACTCAAATTGCAGACAAAGTATTACCAAAATTACGTCGTTCACATTTAACCGTTAACGTTGACAGTATTGGTCGCAGTGACGAAGAAATCATTAAAACTTTCGACAGCTTACCAACCGCTTTATCCGTTGAAGAATTAATTTACGGTGCTACTTTAAGCAAAGATTTAGATCGTCAGTTAGCTTTCTACAAAGCTGCTGCTAACCAATACAGCAATGACTGGAGAGGTTTCAACAATGCCGGTTATGTTTATGTATTACAAGGAAAATTACCCGAAGCAAAAGAACAATTTGAAAAAGCTAAAACCGTTAACGCAGGTAACAACATCGTGTTAAACAACTTAGGTGTTATTGCTTTACGCGAAGGTGATTTTGTAAAAGCTGAAGAATATTTCAAATCTGCAAATGGTGCAGGTAATGAAGTAAATTACAACTTAGGCATCTGCGCTGTTAAAAAAGGCGATTACAATGGTGCTGTTTCTAAATTCGGAACTTATTGCTCTTTCAATGTTGCATTAGCAAAATTATTAAGCGGAAATCCGGATGCTGCTACTAAAGCAATTGACTGCAGCGAAGATAAAGAACGTGATATGATGTATTATTTAAAAGCAGTTATTGGTGCACGCCAAGGAAATACCGACTTATTATACAACAGCTTACGTGCTGCTATCAGCAAAAATGCAAACTTGAATGAAATGGCAAAAACTGATATGGAATTTGCAAAATATTTCAAAGACGACACATTCAAATCAATCGTTAAATAAGCATTAAAAAAACATAAAGTTAAGGCATCTGCTATGGGCAGATGCCTTTTTTTTATATCTTTATGCCCCGATGTTAAAAAAATCATCTATATTACTATTATTAATAGGTATCATTATTTCTCTTACCGGTCAAGGGCAACAGGTAACCAAAATAATGGGGATCATTAAAGATTCCCAGACAAAGGAGGCCATGCCGTTTGTAAATGTTTACCTAAAAGGGACAAAAGTAGGTACAATTACAGATGTCAACGGAAACTATAAGATTGAAACAAGAGAAAAAGGAGATTCCATCATTATTTCCTTTATTGGATATGAGAGAACTGCTAGAAAGATTTTTATTGGCCGCTTTCAAACAATTAATGTTGATTTAAAACCTTCTGCTATTGCACTAAAGGAAATTACTGTTTCCACTAAAAAACGAAAACATAATAAAGACACTTTGGCACTTGAGTTATTAGACAAAATTTGGGAGCACAAAAAAGATAATGATATAGAGAAACTTGATTATTATGAATATGAAACCTATAATAAAGTTCAATTTGATTTAAACAACTTAAATGACGATTTTCTGAATAAGAAAATCATGAAAAATTTCCAGTTCGTAAAAAATTACATTGACACATCTACCGTAAACGGGAAAGCATATTTACCTGTTTTTATTCTCGAATCTGTATCAGACTTTTACTATCGTAAAAAACCTAAAGCAGAACGCGAATACATTAAAGCGACCCATGCATCAGGGATTAACAACCAAAGTGTAAATCAGTTTATGGGGAACATGTATATCAAAATCAATCTTTACGATGATTATATAGATTTATTCGGGAAGGGCTTTGTCTCTCCTATTGCAAGATTGGGACGATTATACTATCGCTACTACTTGCTTGACAGCAATCTGGTTGATAATCATAAATGCTACCATCTGGCATTTGTACCAAAAATAAAACAAGACAATGTATTTAACGGAGATTTATGGGTTGCCGACACTGTTTTTGCTGTAAAAAAAATTGAGTTCCGTATCGATAAAAATGTAAACATTAACTTTATCAATAATGTCCTTATTTCACAGGAATTTGTACCTGTTGAAAATACAGCATGGATGCTGAGTAAAGAAAGCATTGTTGCCGATTTTAACATTTTTGAAAATCCCAATAATGCAACCGGTTTTTTCGGACGCAAAACCACTATGTTTAAAAATCATGTCATCAATAAGCCCCGCGAAGATAAAATATACGAAACAACCAGTGATATATCTGTAGCTGACAATGCCTCAAATAAAAACGAAAAATTCTGGGATTCGTTGAGATATGAGCCACTAAGTACCAAAGAACAAGGCATATTCAATATGGTTGACAGTATTAAAAATGTCAAGACATTCAGAACTTTCTACGACATCATGAATGCCATCATCACCTATTATTATGTTTGGGGGAAGTTTGAACTGGGTCCCTACTTTACTTTATATAGTTTTAATAATGTAGAAGGGAATCGCATTCGCCTTGGGGCCAGAACCAGCAATGAGTTCAGCACAAAATACATGCTCGAAGGATATGCTGCTTATGGAACCAAAGATCAGCGCTTTAAATACGGTAGTAGTGTTTTATATATTTTTGATAAAAACCCCAGAAAAGCTTTTTCATTAGACTATAAGCATGACATGGAACAACTGGGTCAAAGTGTAAACGCATTCAGAGAAGACAACATTTTATCATCAACCTTTCGTCGGGGGCCTCAAAACACCTTATCCTTGGTGAACCAGATAAAATCGTCGTATGAACACGAATGGTTCCAGGGCTTTTCCAATTCAGTACAGTTAAAGTGGCGCGAATATTTTCCATACGAAGATCAACAGTTTGTAGTTTTTGAAAACTCCGGAACTACAAATCATTTTGCATCATTTATAACCAGCGAAGTTGCTTTAAATACCCGCTATGCTTATAATGAAAAATTTGTGATGGGAGAATTTGAAAGAATTAGCCTGGGGACAAAATATCCGGTAATCAACTTCATTGCTACATTGGGCTTTAAAGATATTTTAGGAAGTCAGTTCGATTACCAGAAACTTCAATTAACGGTTGATCACTGGTTTAATACGTACCCCGTAGGTTATGGCAGCTATGTGATTGATGCCGGTAAAATCTTTGGAAAGCTTCCATATCCCTTATTAAAATTGCACGAAGGAAACCAAACCTATTTTCTGGACGACCATGCTTTTAATTTGATGAATTACTACGAATTTGTTAGCGATGAATGGGTAAGCCTGACCTATACACACTATTTTGATGGTTTTTTTCTGAATAAGATACCACTCATGAGAAAATTGAAATGGCGTGAAATTGCATGGGGTAAAGGATTAATTGGCTTTTTAAGCGATAAAAACTTAAACGTAATGCCATTCCCAACAACGCTTTATACGCTTGACAGAAACCAGGAATTAAGCCGGTTAAAACCGTATTTTGAGGCCGGAGTCGGGATTGAAAACATTTTCAAATTTCTCAGGGTAGATGCTGTATGGAGATTTTCATATCTCGACCATCCTAATATTTCAAAGTTTGGTATAAGAATGAGTTACTACTTCAAATTCTAAAAAAGTACATTTTTTATTAAATCGCTCTGAATAACATCTACTTTCATTGCTTTCATTTGTTCTATACCTTCTACAGTTGTGAGGGTCCATACCTGTATTTTCTTTCCTTTTGAACGCAGATAGTCCATATTTCGCTGGGTCATGCTTGTGTCATTATAAGCAAATGAGACACCTGTATATGAACAATTAACAGCAATATCAATAGCATAGCGCAAATTCGAGTAAGCGAGAAAATATGTGTCTACAATAGAGTCTTTTGCTTTCATATAATCTAAAAACACTCTGTAATCAGTTTCAACAAAGACATTTCTTTCTATTTGATATCGCTTTAACATAGCAACCACAGAGTCAGACATCCTGTCGTAATAACTATATAGATCCAGATTAGGGCAAAGTGGAAAATATCCTTTTACATCTAAAGAAATATATCGGTTGGGAGCATATTCTGACATCCAGTATAATACCGTATCCAGCTTTGCAACATGTTTATCAGAAAGTTGCAAGGCAATAATCTCACTATCATGCATGGTAGGAATACTTACCTGTCCATTGTAGTCAGGAAAGGAGGAATCATGCCATAACCATACTGTACCATCAAGGCTCATCTGAATATCCGTTTCACATCCGTTTACATATAAAAAGCCTATTTTAATTGCATCAAAAGTATTCTCTCTTGCAAAAGTTGAATCTTTACCTGGGAAATCATCTCCACCGGACCCTCTGTGTGCAATTATTTTTGTAACAAAGTTATTTGTATTAACCGGCTCATTTTCATCTTTCTTACAAGAAAACAAGGTAACTGTGACCAAAATCAAAATGAATAATTTTCTCATACTATTCAATATATGCTTTAAAATCTATTTTATCGAACTTTATTAAGGCTTTTTCCTGATTCCAAATATATATTTTTAAAAAACGAATTTTTCTGAAATCATTTTTATTTTTTAAAACATAATATTTACTTAGGTCTGTCTCTATCGATGTATTTGTCTTTAAATCAACATCATGATTAATCCAAAATATTGTTTTATTCGTTGAATCCTGCGCTTCAAAAACTAAACTTAATTTTACTTCTTTATTATCTTTTAGCGTACATTTTATTTTTCCACTCGTAATCAAAAATCCAAAATCATTTGCGTTAAACTCAAATTCAGACAATGTATTAAATTCTTCTGCTGATTCCTTCCCTTCTATTTCAATGTATTTGGCATTTTTTACAAGCCCTCTTTCAGAATTGGATGGGAAAATCTGAAATGTATATTGTTTAAGAAAGGCTTCAAGTGGTAATATTTTATTTTTTTCAGGAAAAGTTGTATTTAATAGTTTAAGATTTCCTCTTATGGTATTTAATTCTTTTGAAAATGAAGCATTTGTTATAGATTTTTGTATAAAATTATCAGTTACGGTGAATAAACTATCTTTATATAAGTAATAACTATCATATATTACATCTGGATAAGTCTTATTTTCACAGATAAAAGAAAGAGGCCCTATTTTATTGAAATATTTATTCGTATCCAGACCTTTGCCCAAGAATACAGTCCACTCAGGAAAACTGAAGTTCAATTTATTTTTCAATAGCAGCTCCAAACTTGGAGCAATATCCAAATGATTGCAGACACCTTTAAAAACTTTCGATTTTTTTAGTTTTGGTGAATAAATGATCAAAGGGACATGAAATTTCTTAAGATTTAAATTTATATCATACGAAATTCCATGATCACCAGTAATAATAAAAATGGTATTCTCGTATTCGGGTCTTTTGCTATATTCTTTAAAAAATTGCCGC
>CAZDUU010000097.1:0-6826 GCA_964508675.1 uncultured Bacteroidales bacterium
ATATTTGCACCATACGACTTTTCCGATTTTAATGAGTTATCAAATGGAAGAATATAATAAGGACTAATATCTTTAATACCTGTGTTAAAAATTTCGGGTGTTTTATACCCAAGGCCAAATCCTAGTCTTGTGTTCCACTTTTTATTTATTTTATACAATGCAGATGCACTTGGAAGCGCATAAAATCCGTATTTATTATGATAATCAGCCCTGATACCGGCATCAATAAACCATTTATCTTTAATTTTAAATGTATTTTGAGCAAATGCTCCAAAGGTTTGATTGTAATAGTCACCAAATTTTACTGTATCTTTTTTCTCAAGCATAAACTTATCGCCCCAATAATTGAAACCAAAAATAAAATCGTTTTTATCACCCGGAATAAGATATGAAATTTCACCAAAGCTATTTAGCTGCTTTCCGCCAAACCAAAGTATATTACTATTTGTTATTAAATCAAATAAGCTTGTACTCCCTTTTATACTAAAAACATGCTTTTTCTTTGTTTTAAAAATATAATTTACATCGGCCGAATATCTTTTTGATTTGTTGCTTTCAAAAAAAACGTGTGTCGAGTCGCTTTCATTGCTTATAACATGCATATCACCACCCGTTCGATTTTCAAAAGTAGAGGAAAGTCCAATTGAAAGAGTTGAACTCTGATTAAAATAAAAAAAGAATCTGGGATGAATGATCATATTATATAATTCGGGCACATCAGAAAAACCGTCATTATTCACATCAACAGCATTTTGCTTTGTTATTCCTGAAAAAATGGTCATCCCCAATTTATCTTTTCTTTTTGAGTAATAAGCATTTACATTAGTTTCAGTAAGCGATGACTGATTAATCGTAATAATTCCTTCTGGCTCACTCCCCGGCTCTTTCGATACAAAATTAATTATTCCGCTAATGGCGCCTCCACCATATAAAGTGGAAGCTGACCCTTTTATTATTTCAATTTGTTTCAAATCAAGCGGTGGAACCTGCATTATTCCAAAGCCACCGGAATAACCTTCATAGAGTGGAAGTCCGTCACGTAATATCTGGGTATATTTCCCATCCAATCCCTGAATTCTGACATTAGTATTTCCACTGATTGCAGAACTTTGCTGAAGTTGAATTCCGGAAACATCGCCCAATAAGCTGGTAACATTACCGGGTTTAATGGTATTCTCCTCATCCATGTCATCCTTACCAAGTACTTCCACTTTTACCGATGAATTTTCTAATCTTGAATTAGAACGCGTTACTGAAACGGTTACTTCTTCCAGATCGCTTACTGTAGGCGAAAGTAAAACGACTAACTGATTCTCATTATAAGGGATATACAGATTAACTGATTTGGAATTATATCCAAGAAATGAACAAACAATTACTTGTTTTCCTTTGAAGATATTTTTAAGAATTACTACTCCACCGGTATCTGCAATACCACCGTTCTTTGTTGATTCAATATATGCAGTGGCACCAATGAGTGGATCTAAAGTTACACTGTCTTTAATCAGTATCTTCAACGATTCCTGCGAATATATATTAATTGAAAGTGTTAGTATAATTAATAATCCAAAATATTTCATAGATCAATTTATTTAAAGTACAAATAGAAAAAATGGATATTGTTTTCAAATTGATATTGTATTTTCCAACCATTCGAATCAGAAATTTCCTTTACCAATGCAAGTCCTAATCCTGTCGAATCTTTTACTTCAATATTTCTTACAAACTTCTGAAACAGTAAAGACTGTTCAAAGGGCAAACTATTACCTGTGTTAGAGATAAGTAAGTATTCTTTATTCAGTTCAATATTAATAAATCCACCTGAAATATTGTGTTTAATGGAATTTGACAGCAAGTTTGAAACTAAAAGACTAAATAATACCGGTGATGTCTTAATAATAATTTTATCATTATTTTTAACTCTAATATCTATATTTTTCAAACCAATTCTATCGGAAAAATGCTCAATTCTCTCAGCTAATAATGATGATATGTCAGAATTTTCCATTAAAAATTGATTGTTATTTATCTTAGCTAACAGGAGAAGTGATTCATTAGTTTTACTAAGCCTTACAGCTGAATTATGAATATTATGAATATGTTTTAAATCTTTTTCATCAAATTTAGAATTTTGCAACAACTCTTCAGTCTCTAATCTTATTGCAGTCAAAGGAGTCTGGATTTCATGCGAAGCATTTTCGGTAAAGGATTTTAACTGATTGAAATGTTCCTGAATCTTTATAGTCATTTCTTCTATAGCTTTATTTAGTTTTTCAAACTCTTTAGTATTAACTTTTTCAAATTTCAAAGGGACTTGTGGATTTTGCTGATATTTACTGATAGAATCTAAAGTATTGAAAAATGGCTTCCATATTCGTATTGAAAATATTCCAGTAACTAAAAACATTATTAAAAATAAAAAACTAACAGTAATTAATAATGTCGAAGCAATTGTATCTATTATATCATCTGATTCGAATAATGGTATTGAAATATGTACAGAATAACTTACATTTTGTAATTTTAAAGGGAAAATAAGCTCCTTGTATAAAACTTCTTCTTTTTCCGAATGGTCATAAATTAATGTATCATGAACGATTTCAATATTACTATTACATTTTTTATATGAATAATTACCATTAAAAAGGATTTGATTTTCGGGAAAAGCTTTGTAATTTTCAATATGCTTTATTAAGTTTTTCTTAGAAATATAAAGATTTTCAACTACTTCTTCCTCAAATGAATCTTTCAGAAAATGATAATACAAAAAACCGGCACCCGGAAAAAGCAGTAGAGTTACTGACAAATATAACAAGGCTGTTTTAACTTGCAGTTTCATGATTTATAAAATTTATAACCGATCCCATATACAGTATGGATATAGTCGTTTCCACCAGAATCTATTATCTTTTTTCTCAGATTCTTAATATGTGAATAAATAAAGTCGAATGAATCTGATAAGTCTGCATCGTCTCCCCATAAGTGTTCTGCAATATTTTCGCGCAAAAGGACCCTGTTTTTATTAACAATAAAATACAAAAGCAGTTCGTATTCTTTTCTTGTCAGTTTCAATTCATGGCTATTTACTAAAACAGATTGTTTATCAGGTATTAAAATTATTTCTTCAAACTCAACATTTTTTTTCCCTTCAAAGCTTCTTCTTCTGATTACCGACTTTATCCTTGAATTAAGTTCTGCCAAATGAAAAGGCTTAGTAATATAATCGTCTGCCCCTAAATCAAGCCCTTTTAACTTATCCTCCAATGAGTTTTTTGCTGATATAACAATTATTCCTGAATTAGGTTTTAATTTCTTTAAATGTTCAATAATTTTCAATCCGTTGCCACCCGGAAGGGTTAAATCAACCAAAACACAATCATAATCGTAAACCGAAACTTTTTCAATTCCTTTTTCAAACCTGTCTGCTATTTCGCAAATATAATTTTCCTTTACAAGAAAATTATAAATGTTTTCAGAAAGGATATTTTCATCTTCAATTAACAGAATTTTCATATTACAAATTTACAAAATGAATCTGGAGATAATCTGGATTTATAAAAAAAGCTGTCAGAGATGACAGCTTTTAAAATTAATTTTGTTCTTTATTTTTACCTTATTACATTAACGGCACCTGATTTTTCATGCTGCACATTACTTGGATCAAGATAACGGACAAGCCAGGTATATGTACCTATAGGAACTTCTTTATTATCATTTGCTTTACCATCCCATCCATACTTCTGAGGATCATTGGGATCGTATTTGTCTGTTTCATAAATAATTTCACCCCAGCGGTCGTAAATGTACATTTTAAAGTTTTTGGACGTAATACCGTTTCCAATGACATAAAATACGTCATTCAAATCGTCATAATCAGGCGAAATATAATTAGGGGCATAAAAAGTGTATTCATCTCTCACAGGGACATAGCTTCGGGCAGTATCCTTACAACCATAGTTAGTCATAGCTATTAGTTCAGCCAGATATGTTCCTATATGTTTATACCAATGGTAAGGATTTTCCACATTTGAAGAATCCCCATCACCAAACGACCAAATATACATATTTGCATCGGTTGAAAGATTTGTAAATAAAACTTCCGGGTCAATTATACTTGGAACCTGTGGTGAAAAAACAAAGCGAGCATCCGGTGTCGGATTAACCCTTATCATATCCTGATAGGTATGTGAATTTACACAGCCATGAGGGCTAGTAATTGTTAAAGTAATATCATACAATCCATCATGTGCAAATGTATGAACAGGATTCTGATCAAAAGATATTTCATTTATACTTCCATCACCAAAGCTCCATTGATAGTTTTGCCCCGGAGAACTTACCTGTGGATGAAACGATACTGAAAGCGGTTCGCAGCCAATTACGGTATCGGAGCTAAATTGCACATCCGGTAATGGATGAACTGTAACATATACTGAATCATGAGATGTAGAACCACAGACATCAGTTATATAAAGTACATAAAAACCTGACGTCTGAGGAACAATGGCAATAGGAGGCGTAACAACTGTTCCATCGTCTAATTGAATCATATATGGAGGTCCGCCACCTGCTGTCATATTAGGAGTAAGCTGTACCGTATCACCCGGGCAGACAGCATTAGGGTTCGCTGTAACATCTACTATCAAAGGAGCAGAAACTGCCACATTTATAGTGACTGTATTGCTTGTACATCCATGAGAGTCTGTAGCGGAAACAGTGTAAGTTGCATTAGTAGTTGGATGCACACCAATAGCTGAATTACCAAGTCCCCCATCCCAGTAGAAATTGTAATTTGGAGTTCCACCTGTTGCATCTGCGCTTAAATAAGCATATTCACCATTGCAAATTGAATAATAATCCTGAGCAGTCACAACCACCGGTGTAGGCTCATTAATCACAACATCTTGGATTTTTGTACATCCTCTTGAGTCGGTAACTGTAACCGTATAGTTTCCTGCACTTAATTGAGTGAATTGACCAATAGTATCTGTGTAGTTAGGAATACTAAAATACCAGGTTCCTATCCCACCCGTAATGCTGACATCAATAGTACCGTCATTGGAACCATTACAGGTTAAGTCGGTTTTGTCTATATTGGTAATGACTAATTCACTTGGTTGCGGAATCATTGCAACAGAGTTTGCTGTACAGCCATTAGCATCTGTAACAGTTACGTAATGTGCCCCTGCGCATAATGCATTATTAGTCGGCTGATCAGGAGTTCCACTGCTCCAGCTATATGTGTATGGGGGAACACCGCCTGCAGGGCTAACAGTGGCTGAACCATTACATTGACCATAACATTGAACTGCAACAATATTGATAATCTGGCTTGTTAATAGAGTTGGCTCAGCAATAGTAACAGAATCTGTAGCAATACAACCATTTGAATCAAAAACTGTAACATGGTAATCACCAGCACATAAATTACTTGCTGTTGCATTACCTGAATTATTTGACCAAGTATATGAGAATGGCGAAACACCATTCGTAATATTGACCGTTGCAGAACCGGTACACTGTCCGTTGCATAAAATATTTACAATATTATTAACATTGGTAATCATTGCTGCCGGCTCTGTTAAGTCGTATGTTTCTGTAGCTGTACAAGAACTTGCATCATAAACAGTAACAATATATTGTCCTGCACAAAGTGAATTTATGGTTGAAGAATTAGCCGAATTTGACCAATTATAACCATAAGAAGAAGAATTTCCACCTAAACCTGTTATTTGTATAACTCCATTGCATGTTCCGGAACAAGAAGGATTTATTGTTGAAACAGTTTGAATATATACTTCAGAAGGTTCCGTCAAAACAAAGCTATTGGTAACTTCACATCCATTACCATCTTCAATACTTACAGTATATTGACCGGCTGCTAAATTACTTGCCAGATTGGTATTACTTACATTATTAGTCCATGTATAGGTATATGAACCAGTACCTCCAGTTACACTAACTGAAGCAGAGCCACTATTATCCTGATAGCAGTTTAAATTGGTTTGATTTGGTATTACAACAATAGGGTTAGGTTCAGTAACTGTAAAAGGATATGTAAGTGAACAGTTATGACTGTCAGTGATAGTTACCTGATATGGTCCGGCCGAAAACGGTGGTCCTGTCATATTTGACCACTGATAGTTATATTGTGGTGTACCACCCGATACGTTCACGTTTACTGTTCCGTTTGTACCACTTGCACAGGTAACAGGAGTTACACTTACATTTGCATTTATTGCTGTTGGTTGATTCAAAGTTACTGTTGCTGTATTTGAAGGACAGTGATTATCTACAATTTGCAAAGTAATTGTAATACTTCCAGGATTGGCCCAGGACACTGAATAAGGCCCGGCACCTGTTCCTGAATTTACAGTAGAACCGGTTCCGAAGTTCCAGTTATAGTTTGCTGTGCCCGTTGCTGAACCAGTAAACACAATATTTGAAGCCTGGCCAAAACAGTTTATTGCAGATGCAGTAAAAGAAGCTACCGGTGTTTCTGTAAAAGTTACTGTTACATTATCAGAACATTGTACGCCGTATGTATTAGTTATTGACCATGTAAAAGTATAAGTTCCTGAAGTGGGAACAGTAACTGTTGCTGTTGGTGAACTTGATGGGGTAAAAGTTACTCCCGAGGTTGCACATGACCATGATGTATTGTGATCTCCGGTTTGTGTAACTGCTGATAAGTTTGTTGTTAATCCGCAAACAGAAAAATCAGCACCTGCATCGGTTGAACATTGGTTACACGAAGCCGGAGCTGTATAGGTTACCTGGTAAGTGCAGGTCTGATCATCAGTAAAAACAGCTGTAACAGTATGAT
>CAZDUU010000098.1:0-6813 GCA_964508675.1 uncultured Bacteroidales bacterium
TAACGATAATTTGTGATAACGTGCTGATATTCAGTTGTATAAACTTGAATACAAGAAAATACAAGTTTATACAGTGGATTTATTTTGTTTTATTTTCCTGTATTTCAATATTATGTTGTAAAAATGTCAACATACTATTGTATTCGTCGGCATCAATTCTTTCATTATATTTATAATCATTCATAGCATTGTAAGAAGATATTTTCCAATTAAATTCAATTTTACATGCTTCGTGAAACTTTTTGGCAATTCTTTCTTTAGGTAGTAAGGGTGGGGTTGTATTTTGTAAAGCCATAAGCATAATTTTTAATTTTTTCCCCTTTATATTCTTATACTGTACTTTAATTGCTTCGACGATTTCAATGCTATTTATGTTTGTGATTAGTTCTGAGAGTTTTTTTTGTTCTTTATGACTCTTGTTTTCGGGCTGTTGATTAATTTCAATTAATTTCTTTTCTAAATATTCCTTAAAATATACGTATCTTGCTATGGTTTTAACAAATAGTAATAATTCAGAGCTTAGGTTTTTATCAAATTTGTTTAGTTTATACTGCTTTATGTATTCGCATTTATTCCCATCAATTGAATTTTTATCATAATTTCGTGATTTATTACTCTCATATTTTTCATAAAGACTATTGATTTCATTTAACTCAATTATTATTGCCTCTCTTTTATCTATTGCAGTTTCAAATTTCTGTTCAAATTGAACCTTATAAAATGTAAATACTTTTTGTATTTGAAATTCAGTATTTTTAAAATTCTTAATTTGTGTAACACCTTCTTTATCTTTTAAAGGTATATTTGGATTAAAATAAATGTTTCTTAAATAGTCTTCATACTTAATTATTTCAATTTGATTTGATTCAGAAGGTAAGGGTTTAACTATTTGAGCAAGTTCTTTAAATGTTTCATTTATAATTTCAAAGCTACTTAAAAGGTCATTTGCTATTGTTTCGTTAAAATGTGCAATTAGTATTTGATAATCGTAAGAACTTAATGTTTCTTTAGCTCGTATGCTTCTATTAAGTAAAACACAACGCTCTGAAAAACTTGTTCCTGTTTTAAGGTCTCGGGATTGAATTTTAAGTGAGCCAATTATTTCAATAAGTTTAATTTGTGTTTCCTGTATTTGTTCTTTTGAAAGCCTTGAAATGTTTTTTTGATAATTAAGTATAGCCTTACTTATATCTGCTTTAAAAACAGAATCAAGAACATAACACATTGAATTATAATAATTAATAGACTCTGTTTTATTTGGATTATTTACAATTTTATCAAAATCAATCTTTTCAAAAAAGAAATTAATGTATTTCAAATGTTGTATTTCGGGATAAACAGGTTTTACAAATTCGCAACAAGTTACAATCGTATGGTATAAGTCTCGAAAAGGGATATTCCAGACTATATCATTATAATACATTAATTTTTGCTCTGTATTCATTTTATTATCCTTAATAGTCATATCAAAACTTCATTAAGTTGTTAGCAAATTCTTTTTTAGCCTCAGTTGTAAATCCGGCAAAATAACGGTTTGTTGTTAATGTATCGGAGTGCCCAAGTGCCTCAGAAATAAATTCAATACTTGCTCCCTCTCTTATTGCTACAGTTGCAAAACTATGACGTGCCCAATATGTAGAAATATCGGACGGCAACCCCACACTTTGAGCCAAAGTTTTAATATGCTGGTTTACAAACCTTGTAAAATTTTTAACTTTTGCGTGTGCATCGGTCGGGGTTTCAGATCCGTTTAATATTGAAAACACTAAATCGTTGGGAGCGGGTTTTTGTTTTCCGTACTTTTTAATTATGCCCTGAGTATATTCGTTTAATATTACTGTAATCGGTTTTAAATGTTCCCGCTTGGTGTTCTTAGTTTTTTCACGATAAAACGTTATAGAACCGTCCTTAATAGCTTCGTATTTCAACAATGCAATATCTTTTATGTTCATTCCATTGCAGGCATAAGAGAAAAACCAAAAATCTTTGGCTTTTTCCTGTTCCGGTATTTGTGGGGTTGCTTCAAATAACTGCTTTAGTTCATTTTTTGTGAATGCCTTTTTTACTTTCACCGTTGCCGGAATTACATATTTACGTTTTCCAAAAGGGTAAATTTCATTAGATAGTTCATTGTTTTCAATAACCCTGTTAAATATGGCTCTTAGTGCTCTCAAATAAATACTAATAGTAGTTATACTTTTATCCTGTGAGAGCATAAAATTTTCATATTCTTGTAAGAATTGAACTGTTATATCTGTAAATTTTAAGTTTTCGGGCTTTTGTCCTTTATACTTAATAAATTCCTGAATTGATTTTTTACTAAGGTTATAATTTGAAGCGTTACCAATTTGATTTAGGTTTATAAGCTCATTAATTCGCTCATCATATTGGTAAAATACTTTTTCACTCATTCCGGCTTTACCGTATAGCTTATGTTCAAATTTATCAAAGTCAAAAGGGGTGATATTTTCCGCTGTCTCTTTTGCTTTTATTAATAACGAATCTAATTTTAACTTTATATCTTTTATCTTTTGGCTTGGTCTCTGGCTATTTAATAAACTATCATATTCTTTTTCGGTAAATTCAAACTGAGTTGAGTATAACATTTGCTTTCTATTTGCAAAAACTCTTAACTTTAAAGTATAAAGTCCATTTTCTTTTTTACGCCTTGTATCAAGATAAAGGCTAATAAAAGCAGTTTTTTTTATATTCGTTTCCATTTGCATACGATTTGCATACAAAAATACAAAATAAACATAAATAAACAACTATTAAGTAAAAAATAAATATTTGTAAGTAATTGATTTTCTTACTATCTTTGTAATATCAATAAATAAATGAAAGTATTTTATTAAGCCTTACAAGCAGGGGGTCATAGGTTCGAATCCTATAGCTCCCACATAGAAATAACAAGGGTTTCAGACAAATTAAGTTTGAAGCCCTTTTTTATTTTCATACATAATTTGTACAAGCCATGATTGTTTTTAATCTTTTGCATCATTAGTTTTTTATATCTTTACGCAAAAAAACAGAACGTTATGATTTCAAAGGATGATTTTAAAAAGCTTATT
Organism: uncultured Bacteroidales bacterium; assembly: GCA_964508675.1. Classification (GTDB taxonomy): domain Bacteria; phylum Bacteroidota; class Bacteroidia; order Bacteroidales; family GWA2-32-17; genus Ch61. The sequence continues at coordinate 3,072 of CAZDUU010000098.1, forward strand.
TGTCAGGGAATTCCTGAAGAATTACCAAATCCAAAACCCTACGATCCTGCCATTAATCATGCTCCTAAAAGAAAAGATATTTTAACTAAAGAAGAAAAAAAATTAGCTTTAAGAAATGCATTAAGATATTTTCCGAAGAAACACCACGCATCACTTGCACCTGAATTTCTTAAAGAATTAAATAAATACGGACGCATTTATATGTACCGCTTCCGTCCCGATTACGAAATGTATGCACGCCCTATTGACGAATATCCTCATAAATGCACACAAGCTGCTGCCATTATGGTTATGATTCAGAATAACCTTGACAAAGCAGTTGCCCAGCATCCTCATGAACTTATTACTTACGGCGGAAATGGTGCTGTTTTTCAAAACTGGGCACAATATCTCCTTACCATGAAATACCTGAGCGAAATGACCGATGAACAAACTCTGGTTATGTATTCAGGTCATCCTATGGGACTTTATCCTTCGCACAAAGATGCTCCCAGAGTGATTGTCACTAACGGAATGGTGATTCCTAATTACTCATCAAAAGATCAGTACGAACAATTTAATGCTTTAGGGGTATCGCAATATGGACAAATGACAGCCGGTTCTTACATGTACATCGGCCCCCAGGGAATTGTTCACGGAACCACTATCACTGTTTTAAATGCAGGCAGAATTATCAGTAAACACGGCGAAGACCTTGCTGGTAAATTATTCATCACCAGCGGATTGGGTGGAATGTCGGGTGCGCAACCAAAAGCTGCTGTTATAGCAGGTGCAATAGGAGTAATTGCCGAAGTCAACCCGAAAGCAACCCACACCCGTCATTCACAAGGATGGGTTGATGAAGTTTATGATAATCTCGATGTTCTCATTCCAAGGATAATAAAAGCAAAACAAAATAAAGAAGCTGTTTCCATTGCTTACCAGGGAAATATCGTTGATTTATGGGAACGACTTGTAAAAGACAATATCGAAGTAGAAATTGGCAGCGACCAGACTTCACTTCATAATCCGTTTGCCGGAGGATATTACCCTGTTGGTTTATCTTTCGAAGATTCCAATCAGATGATGGCAAATGAACCCGAAAAGTTCAAAGAAAAAGTATATGCATCATTGCGTCGTCATGTGGCTGCAATTAATGCATTAAGTGCAAAAGGCATGTACTTCTTCGATTACGGAAACGCATTTTTGCTCGAATCAAGCCGTGCCGGTGCCGATATTATGAAGGCTGACGGAACATTCAAATATCCCTCATACGTTCAGGACATTATGGGGCCTATGTGTTTCGATTACGGTTTTGGTCCTTTCCGATGGGTTTGCACATCAGGCAAACCTGAAGATTTGGACATGTCCGACAAAATTGCAGGAGATGTAATTGAACGTCTTGCCAACGAAGCACCAAAAGAAATAAAACAACAAATGCTCGACAACCTGAAATGGATTCGTGAAGCAAAGAAAAACAAACTTGTTGTAGGAAGTCAGGCAAGAATATTATATGCCGATGCTGACGGGCGTATTGAAATAGCAAAAGCATTTAATGAAGCCATTAAAAAAGGCATTATCACTGCGCCTATTGTATTAGGTCGTGACCACCATGATGTTTCCGGAACAGATTCCCCATTCCGCGAAACTTCAAATATATATGACGGTTCGCGCTTTACGGCTGACATGGCTATACAAAACGTAATCGGCGACTCATTCAGAGGTGCCACATGGGTTTCTATCCATAATGGCGGTGGTGTTGGCTGGGGCGAAGTTATCAACGGCGGATTCGGAATGGTTCTCGATGGAACAACTGAAGCTGACAGACGTCTGCAAATGATGTTGCACTGGGATGTTAATAACGGAATCTCACGTCGCAGCTGGGCTCGTAACGAAGGTGCTGTTTTTGCCATTAAACGTGCTATGGAAAAAGAACCACGCCTTAAAGTTACTTTACCCAACTTTGCTGATGATAATCTGATTGAAAGCCTTTTCTAAACCATATTTTTATGTCAAAAATACCCTTATTTGCACTCTTTGTTTTTACATTATTTCTAAACAGTTGCAGCGAAAAACCCAAAGAATATATATTTATTGAAGGGTTTACCCAGGGCGGTAGCTTTCATATTAAATATCAGCCCAACCCAGATTCTGTAAGTGCAAAAGAAATATATCAGCTTTTAAACAGCATTTCTGCTTCACTTTCCATATACGACTCAAATTCAGTTATAAGCAGGATAAACAAAAACGACTCAACAACAGAACCGGACCGTTATTTTACCGAGGTTTACAGAGCTTCGTATAAGATTTATCAAATGACAGAAGGTGCTTTTGATATTACCGTAGCTCCGTTGGTGCGTTACTGGGGATTTTTGCCCAAAGACAGTATTGTGAAAGAAAGCAAATCGGCTGATAGTTTATTGAAACTCATCGGAATGGACAAAACACACTTAAATGGCAACAAAATCATAAAAGACAATCCGCTGATGGAGTTCGACGTAAATGCCATTGCACAGGGATACACCGTGGATAAAGTGGCTATGATGCTCGAATCTAAAAACGTCAGGAATTACATGGTCGAAGTCGGCGGCGAAGTGAGGGTAAAAGGGAACAATCCTGACGGAGGAGCATGGAAAGTTGGGGTTGATAAACCCATCGAAAACAGTGATGAATTTAACCGCGAACTGGAAAATATTCTGACTTTGAAAGACATTTCACTGGCAACAAGCGGAAGTTATCGCAAATTTGTACAAGTGAACGGCATGAAATATTCCCATACCATAAACCCTAAAACAGGATTACCCACTCATCACAATTTACTTAGCGTAACCATATTGGCCCCAGATGCAACCACAGCCGATGCACTGGCAACCGCAGTTATGGTGATGGGTCTCGAAAACGGAAAACAATTTATTCAGGAAAACAAACTAAGTGCATACCTGATTTATTCAGACGAAAAAGGAAAGTTGAACACATGGTTTACCAAAGACCTCGAAAACGAAATTAAGCCTGTAGAAACAAACGAATAAACATTTATTATATGAAAAGATTTTGTATCCTTTATCTTCTTTTCTTTTCTGTTAATGCTTTCTGTCAGACCAGTCCGGAATCTGTTCCTGATTCATTCTTTAATTACTTCAAGACCAAAGGAGTGGAGCGCAGTTTACAATATGTATTTGCCACGAATAAATACCTTAAGCAAAACCCAGAAATTGTAACGAACCTGAAGGCCAAATTTGACAAAGCACTTCCCATACTCGGAAACTTTTACCGATACGAAAAATACATGCATAAGCAGGTAGGAAATACTTTTGCCTATTTAGGATATTTAATGGTTTTTGACCGGCAGCCTATAAAAATTATTTTTACGCTATATTTTGCAACCGATCACTGGCAAATTCAGGATATGCGTTTCGACGATAAGATTGACGATGTGATAAAAGAAATGCCAAACCAGGTAAAATAAATCTATTCTTCCGACAAATAATCCAACTCCTGTTGGAAGGCACTGAAAATATTTGCACGGGAAACAAATCCGACGTATTTCCCTTTATCTAAAACAGGCAGGTTGTAGTTGCCGGTATTATGGAATATTTTAATGACGTCATTCATGGGATCTGTAACGTTTATAATGCCATTAGGCATATAACTCAAATCCTTTACCTGCATGGAATCATAAAACTTCTCTTTAAAAATAAGGTGTTTGATATGATCAAGAAAAACCAAACCCAGAAAATTACCTTTATCATCAACTACCGGATAT
>CAZDUU010000099.1:0-6810 GCA_964508675.1 uncultured Bacteroidales bacterium
GGATATGTTACTGATGCTCGATTTGGGTATTTATTACGAATTTATCCCGATGGAGGAATGGGAAAGCGAAAATCCAAAGACGTTATCCATAGGTGAGGTGGAACTTAATAAGCCTTATGCTGTGGTCATTTCGACCAATGCAGGCCTGTGGCGATATAAAATAGGCGATACCGTAAAATTCACTTCGCTCTATCCTCATAAAATTAAGATTACGGGACGGACCAAACACTTTATCAATGCATTTGGCGAAGAACTGATGGTCGAAAATGCTGAATATGCCGTACGCTGGGCTTCAGAAAAAACCGATGCTGTGGTTTGCGAATACACCGCAGCTCCTGTTTTTATGGATGAAAAAAATACAGGCTCGCACGAGTGGATTTTTGAATTTGAAAAAGAACCGGCAAACGTGCAAATATTCATGGAGGAACTGGATATTGCATTGAAAAACGTAAATTCAGATTACGAAGCAAAACGTTATAAAAACATGACCCTTTCATTTCCGAAATTTGTGGTGGTCAGAAAAGGAACTTTTTATCAGTGGCTAAAAAGAAAAGATAAGCTGGGCGGACAACACAAAGTTCCCCGCCTGGCAAATCACCGCGAATATGTTGATGAGTTAAAAGAAATCCACTATTCCAATTCGTATGTGGGCTAAAATAAATATCGTTTTATTCCTTTCAGGCTTTGTGCTGTTAAAGCAGTTGCCGGTCAATTCGAACTACATCACTTCTGATATTTTTGATAATGTTTATACGGTCAATAAGTATGAGCTAAACCAGTTCGATAAAGAAGGCGCATTGTTGAATACTTATTCAGGCAGAAATTTGGGCAATATTAGCTTTATTGATGTTTCTAATCCCTTAAGAATTCTGGTGTTTTATAATAATTTTAACTCAATACTTTTTTTAAATAATAAAATGAGCCCGATTACAGAGTCAGTTTCGTTGGATGATATTGGTTTTTCGAGTGTCGGGAGTGCATGTAGTTCATCACAAAATGGTTTTTGGATTTATGATTCACGAAATATGCAACCGGTATTATTGTCGGCAAATTTAACTGTTTTATACAAAGGTTCAAATATTACGGTTCCGGATTCGTTGTCTTCGTCTTTACCGATTTATATGTGCGAGCAGGGAAAAAAGCTTTATTTGGCTTTTCAGAATTACGGTTTGTTCGTTTTTGACCAGACCGGCATGCAGCAACGGTTTCTTTCCATAGACTCGTTGAAGTACATGCAAATTAGGGGAACTCAGGCCTATTATTCTTCCGGAAATAAATTATACCAACTTAACCTGGAAAACAACGCAAAATCGGAAATCAAAACCGACGAAGAAAAATTTTATGGCTTTGCTTTGCTAAAAAATGTGTTGATTCTTGCAGATGATGGACTGATAAGCTTTTATAAGGTAAATTAGGCTTTAAAAGTATAAAGGAATCGGTTGGAGTATCAGTAATAATTTTGATAAGCATTCCCGTTATAGTATAAATGACCTATAAAAATAGGATTATAGCCTTATTGTGCCAAGACAATGAGTGAACTAACTTTGTCTCTTAAAACCAAGAAATAAAGGTTATCAATTGTTAAAAAGCAAAATCAATAAATACAACGAAAATTATTTCGAAAGTAAATTAATGAAATACCTTATTTCTATAATAGCAAGCTTATTTATTTGTAATTTTTCATTTCCACAAAACAGACTTGTTATGAGTGGGAATATATATATGACACTTGGCGATTATACATACATGGTCATTGACAACAGCTCATCTAATGCTATTACTAATCTTGGTACAGGAGGAAATATTATATCCGAAGGTGAGTATAGACGAGTAAAGTGGAATATAGGAACTCAGACAGGAACTTATACAGTGCCATTTACAAAATCAGCCGGAAATAAAATACCAGTAAGCTTAAATATTACTGGTGCAGGAATCGGAAATGGAAGTGTTTTGTTTTCTACATATGGTGGTAATATATGGGACAACAATACATATAAGCCAAGTGATGTTACACATATGAATAGTTTAAATACTTTTTTCAATAACTCAGCATATGTAATAGACAGGTTTTGGCTGATTGATGCGGTAAACTATACCGTGAAGCCAACCATTTCATTACTATTTACATATCTTGATGCAGAATGGAGTGCAACGGGTAATTCTGTCTCAGAAGCAAATCTTTTAGTTCAACGCTTTAATTCAAACCTTAACAAATGGGCTGATTGGATTGGAAATCCCCAAACAGCAAATACATCTGTAAATACTGTAGAAAGTGGAAGTATTTCATCTGCCAATTTTTTTCGTTCATGGACCTTGGTTGATCAGGGGTCTGTTCTTTCCGTTAGTCTTTTGTCTTGTAATGCCATATGCCACGAGGAAAGAAATAAGATTCTTATTAATTGGACAACAGCTTCTGAATCAAACAACGACTACTTTGTTGTTGAAAAAAGCAGCGATAATTTAATCTGGGATTCTGTTTCAATAGTTGATGGATCAGGAAATAGTAATAAAAAGATCTACTATTCTTATATGGATGACATCTATGATTTTTCCTACTATCGTTTAAAGCAGGTAGATTTTGACGGGAAAGCGAATTATTCTGATATTATATACGCGGACTGCCCGGAGCATTCGATAGAACTTATAAATATCTATCCGAATCCGGCAAGCGACTATTTTTATTATTCCGTTTCTTCAGACGAAAGCAGAAAGATAATAATATCTGTTATCGATGTATTAGGCAGAGAAGTAATTCGTAAATATGAATATATTGATGAGGGAATAAATGAGCAATCACTTGATATTTCAAATTTAATATCGGGAATCTATTTCTTTAATGTAGAAATATCTGATATAATGAGCAATGTTAGTAAACAGTTTATAGTTAAATAAATTAGAATCCATGGGTGCAGTTATAATTGTTATAAATAACACGGACATATTACAGGGGAGGAGTGGAAACCTGTCTGTAAAAATAATTTATCAACTCATCTTCGAATGAATGGAAATAAAAAGTTTTAAGACAAAAATATATTAAATAAGTAATTAATTAATAACATAATAAAAATGAAAAATTACAATCAGGATTTAACATTAGAGCTATTTATTTATTTATTTTTAATAGGATTCCTTATTAGTACAAATTCTTATTCTCAGGGAGTTGGTATTAATGCTTCAGGAAATGCACCTAATTCAAAGGCGCTCTTGGATGTTGACGCAGCAGGAATGAACCCCAAAGCAGGTCTTCTTATGCCTCGTATTACAACTGCAGAACGTGATGCAATAACTGCTCCTATTCCGGAAAGTTTAATTATTTATAATACAACTACAAAGTGTTTTGAAGCTTATGTTAATGGAGCATGGAACACTGTTTCGTGCCCGTCGGCGTGTACGCCTCCCACTGCCCCGGTAGCCACAAATGCTTCTTCCATAACCTGTAATTCGTTTAAGGCAAACTGGAATGCGTCAACAGGAGCTACAAGTTATCTGCTTGATGTCGCTACTAATTCAGGTTTTACATCATATGTTGCGGGATACAATAACTTAAATGTTGGGAATGTTACGTCTTACAATATTACCGGATTAACTACAGGAACTACTTATTATTATAGAGTAAGAGCGGTCACTACCTGCATAAGTGGAAATTCAAATACAAAGAGTGCTGTTCCGGTAGCGTCAACCGCTTCTATTACAGGAGGAGGAGCGGTTTGTAATGGTGGATATATTACACTTACAGCAAGTACAGGTATCTCTTACTCGTGGAGTACCGGAGCAACAACAGCTTCTGTTTCTGTAAATCCTTCTTCAGCAACAACTTATTATGTAACTGTTACGACATCTGCTGGCTGTACTGCCACGGCAAATGCCGGTGTTACTGTTCAAACTACTGTCACAGATATTGTAGGTACTTCTTACAATGTTGTAGGTATTGGTAATCAATGCTGGATGAAAGAAAATTTAAGAACGACAAAGTATAGAAATGGGACAGCCATTGCAATTATCACAACGGACAATACAGCTTGGGAAAACGATGTTACAGGAGCATGGTGTTATTATAATAATAGTAGCTCTAATGTTGGTACTTATGGAAGAATATATAACTGGTACGCTGTAAATAATTCCAATGGTCTTTGTCCAACAGGATGGCATGTTCCCACTCACGATGAATGGACAACATTAGAAAGGTATTTATGTGCCAGCTCTACCTGTAGCACTGATTTCCCGTTTGATAATACCACCACAGGATATTGCGGAACTGATGAAGGAGGAAAATTAAAAGAAACAGGGACAACAAATTGGGCAAGCCCGAATACCGGAGCCACTAATAGTAGTAATTTTACAGGGCGTCCCGGCGGATACCGCAAATATGATGGATCGTTTTTATATATGACTACCATCGGGTATTTTTGGAGTAGTACAAACATTGACACCTATCATGCATGGGGCCGTTATTTACAAAACACAAATTCTACTGTTATGAGATGGAATTTTGAAAAGGGAAATGGATTTAGTGTAAGGTGTGTAAAAGACTAAATAATTAATGTGAATTGGAAAATATTTATATATGGTGTTTTGATTTATTTATTTAAGGGAGGAGTATATGTTTTTGGACAAAACATAGAATTAAAGCATGTTGTCCTTCATGTAACAGGAGTTTATAATACAGATATTACATTAGCTCCTGTGAATGGAAACAAGCAACTTTCATTGGCTGGAATAAAAAATAACAAAAAAGCTATTCTTGAGGTTCCAGCCTTCTTTTTACCAGGTGAGTTTACTCTGCGCTTTAATTACCGAATAAAAGAAACAGACACTCCTATTCAGTCTGAGCGAATACTATTTATAAATAATCAGAATGTTGAGCTCTGGGTAAACCCGGCATATATAAATAATACAGACAGCATACGATTTACAGTTGACGAAAAAGAAAATACTACTTATGAAAAATTTGCAAGAGAAAATGACAAAAAACGGGTTCCTGTAAGTTTGATTGAGAACCTTCTTTTAAACTATGACCGTCCAACATCTATATATTATGGCCAATGTATAAAAGAATTTAACGGAAGAAGAGATGAATACAATAAATGGCTAAAAGAACAGTCCAATACGTATAAGTCTCTTTATGTGAGTCGCTTATTTCAATTTTACTTTATTCCTTATTTAGATTGGAATATGTCAGGTGAAAACCGATTCAATCTGATGTTGAAAAACTATTTTGAAGGAATCGACTTTAATGATACTTTATTGATCCATACGCTGGAATTTTCGAAATACATAAACGATTATATGGGATTATATGCTATGTATGCTACCACAACAGAACTTCGTGATTCTTTATTTGTTCTGGCAGGACAAAATGCTTGTGAATTAGCATCTAAAGGACATCCCATCGTATATGGCTGGATAGTGGACTATTTTTTTAATGGTTATGAATCGTACAACATTGACAAAGGGATTGAAATGCTTAAAAAACATACGAATAATCCAAATTGTCTTACTTCCAAAAAAAAAGAAATAAATAAAAGACTCGAAGGGATGAAAAAACTTTCAGTTGGAACAAAAGCTCCTGATTTTACTATTGGAGAATTTAATTTCTATAATTATAATGTTAAGTCTGACTATAAATTATTGTTATTTTGGTCTGCAGATTGTGTACATTGTGATACATTAATAACTAAATTAAATAAATGGTATAACGAACCAGATAATAATAGTAAAATAGATGTTATAACTGTTAGCGTGGATGATAATGAATATGAAATACAAAAATGGGAAAATAAAATTCTTCAGTTGAAAGAATGGAAACATCTTCGTACAAAAGGAGGCATAAATAGTGATGTATCCGAAGCTTATTATTTATTAAGTACTCCGGTAATGTTTTTAATAGATAGTCGGAATAATATAATTGTATCAACTCCCGATGCCTTTGAATTACTTGTAAATCAAATAGAAAATGAACATAAACATAAAGAAAAGGACTAAACAATATAAAAAAGTCATGGAACTAAAAAGTACAAAACATATGAAGAGTGATGTCCAACTATATTTGTGGCTGTTTTTTTGTTTAACAACTATAAATATTCAAGCCCAGCTTACCAATACAGCTATTGTAACCATTACCACGGGCAGCTACCTGACCCTTCCTGGCGACCTTCAGAATAATACCGGGGGCATTGTTGCAAACGCAGGCACCATACTTCTCTCCGGCGATTTAACAAATGACGGCAGCTTCACCTCCGGCAGTAACAGCTACGTAAGACTCAAAGGAGCAACTCAACAAATAGGTGGCAGTAACAGCTCCAATTTTAGCCATTTGGAAATAAACGGCACCGGTGACAAACAACTCACAAACACAGAAAATATAAGCGAAGAGATCCTCTTTAGCAATAATAAAATAATAATAGGGAACAATAACTTAATACTTCTTGCCGGGGCTATTATCTCTGGAGCCAATAACTCCCGTTACATCGTAACCAATGGCTCAGGCTCTTTAGTAAAAAAAGCTACTGCCACTGGTTCCGACTTTTTATTTCCGGTAGGAGATAATGCCAGTAGTTATAAACCCGCTGTATTAAATTACACAGGAATAGTGGATACCTTTGCCGTAAGAGTCGAAAGTGGAGTAAACCCAACCACAGGATCTGATGCTACATGTGTTCAATATACATGGTATGTTCAGGAAAGTGTATACGGAGGAACTAATGCATCACTGAACTTAGGATGGAACACCTCTGACGAAGGTAGCTCGTTCAGCGAACCGGCTGCCACCATTTGGCAATATATCACCAACACATGGACATATCTCTCAGG
>CAZDUU010000100.1:0-6809 GCA_964508675.1 uncultured Bacteroidales bacterium
GAAACTTTGCCACTTACCATCGCGGAAATTATTAACCATGCTGCCCTGCAGTTTTTTATTTCCATTTTCATAAAAATCTGCATAATAACCATTTAATGTATCTAATTTAGATGTTCTGATATATTGTTTGTTCCCATTGGTGTAAAAGCCTATTTCTTCTCCGTCTTTCTTGTCCTGATTATAATTGATGATTAGTTTCGGTTTACCATCTTCGTAAAATTCAATGTATTTATCGTGCTTTTTACCATTTTTAACTGTAAATTCGCTTTTCATCGATGTTTTTGAATACCATTCATTGGAGGTCTGATAAGTGACTTCTTTGCTTATTTTACCGAATTTATCCCATTCAATCCATTTTCCGACGCGGCGGTCATTTTTATACTGACCTTGTTCTTTTACCTGTCCATATGGATAATAAAAAGTACCTGTTCCATTCAGCATTCCATCTTTATAATTTCCTTCAAAGATCTTCATTTCATCTTCATCAAATTCTCTCCATGCTTTATCTTTCAAACCTTTTTTAAATGTGCCTTCATATTTTTTCTTTCCATTTGTCCACTTCCCTATGCAATTACCGGTATATGGCTCCCCTGTTAGTTTTAGATAAAATGTATGATTATCTCTTTCCTCAAGCTGATCTAAAGAAACGTCCTGTGCCACCATGCTTAAGGAAGCACATAAAATAATTATTAATGAAAGGTATCGTATCATAAACAAACATTATTTGCACAAAAATAAGTATTCAATTGTAAATACGAATAAAATGTTAATAAATTATATCCAAGAGATAAAAAAAAGAGGAGTCGGCCCCTCTTTTCTTTGAATAATCATTATTTTAATGATTTTATTTTATTGCTTCTTCATATCGTTTTTCAACTTCTTTCCAGTTAATAACATTCCAAAAGCTCGAAATATAATCTGGACGACGATTCTGATATTTCAGATAATAGGCATGTTCCCAAACGTCGAGTCCTAAAATCGGGATTCCTTTTTGGTCGACAACATCCATTAACGGGTTATCCTGATTAGGAGTGGAAGAAACAAATAGTTTTTTGTTTTCGTCAACAGCAAGCCAGGCCCAACCACTACCAAAACGGGTTTTTGCTGCATTTTCAAATTGCTCTTTAAATTTCTCGAATGAGCCAAAAGTAGAGTTCATAGCTTCGAGCAATTTACCAGAAGGAATTCCACCTCCATTTGGACTCATTATTCGCCAGAAAAGCGTGTGGTTGAAGTGTCCGCCTCCATTATTTCGAACAGCAGCTGGGTATTTACTCATATTCTTAAACAAATCAACTAATGGTATTTTCTCCATTTCTGTTCCTTTTATGGCATTGTTTAAATTTGCAACATATGCAGCATGATGTTTTGTAAAATGAATTTCCATTGTTTGGGCATCAATATAAGGCTCTAAGGCATTATAGGCATAGCCTAACTGGGGTAATTCATAAGGATAAACCAAATGCGATTCTTTTATTTTTGTTGTTTCCATATTACTATTAATTATTGATTGATTATTATTTATGATATTGAAAATCACCATCGTTGTAAAAAAGAAATTACTCATAATTATTTTTTTACAAATATAGTTGTTTTTATTTAGACTATTTCTATTTAATGAGAAATTTAACTTTTTTTAAAGCTAAAAAAATGAAAAAAGCTATGTTGACTGTGGGACAATAAGATAATTAAAGTATCTGTCGCTACATCTTCTTATTTCTTCCTTTTTTATCAAACCTTTATCTTCATCAATAAAGAAATAATCATATCTTGCTCCCGATTCTTCTATAAAAGCCTGGACTTGAACTCCTATATCATCATAAAGTATCTCGATCAAAAGAACTGGTTTATAAACTGAAAAATACTTGTTAAATCCCACCAGTACCATAGGTTCATTTGTTTCCACATCAATCTTTATAAGATCAATTTTTTTAATACCATATTTGTCTATAAAATCATCTAATGATATTGTTGCAACCTGATATGTGTTATAAATTTCGTCATTTACTTTGCTTGGTTTTATAAGGCTTGCTGCATATTCATGTTCTAATTTATAATCCCATATTACTGAAGTTCCTGTTTTATCAGAAATTGCTTCACAGTATGTTTTTATATTATATGAGTTTAGCTGTATATTTTTCTCTAATTTTTCAAAAACCCTCTTTACAGGTTCAAATGCATAAACCTGAGAATCTGGATTTATTGATTTCGCCAATAAGGAATATATTCCCGTATTGGCACCAATATCTAGAATAGTAGAGGCTTTAGCAGCTTCTTTAATCCAACATTTCAGGCTTTCTTTTTCCCATCCATTTATATTATTCCAAAATAATTCATTCTCCAATTGATACCCATAATGGAACATTTTAAAAGAACAGGTTTTATTTAATTTAATCCTAAAAGGCCCTTTAAAACTTAAATGTTGTGTAACTGAATTTGGTAAAGGAAAAATTTTTATAATTGTAAATAACTCTTTTTTAAAAGGAACAATTTTATATAGATTTTTAAATAGTTTTTTCATTAAAAAAGTGAATACATTTTAATAATAACGCCTGATAAACTGATTGTAATTATTTTTTATCATCTCTGAAGCCTGATCAGAATGGACAGCCCCACCACCAAAATGAAGAACTCTTCCATCCGGAATAAACGCAACTTTGTACCCTGCTTTTCTTGTTAACCAACACCACTCCATATCTTCCATATACATCCAAAAGGTTTCTGTTAATTTATTTTCAGGAAAATGTTGAAGTATATTTTTGGGAAACATAAAAAAGGTCCCCCAAACCCAATCGGGAAAAGCAGTTTCAGTATAGTTAAAATATGGACCAAACCAGATTTTGCCTCTTTTTTGTTTATTAAAGAATTTATGAATTCTTAATCTTTCACATAATGCCAGCTTTTTAGAGGGAAACCGCTGACAACTATTTTGAGGAGAACGATCTTTATTCTCAAGCCGACATGTTGCAATTCCGACAGATGAATTATTATTTAAAAAATTATATACAATGCTTACTGCATCGTTTAAGAGGACCGTATCACTATTGAGCAAAAGAATAAAATCGCCTTTAGCATGTATTATCCCGTCGTTACAACCACGAGAAAAACCCCTGTTCTCAGAATTTTTTACAAGTTTAATTTGAGGAAATTTTTCTAAAAACTTATCTGGATTACATTCTGTAGAGGCATTGTCAACCAAAACAACTTCGAATTTAACTCCTTTTGTCTGGTAATAAACAGAGTTGATGCACTGGCATGTAAGTTCAAATGTGTTGTAGTTAAGTATAATAATGGAGACCATGCTTTAACTTAAAAACTGAAGTAAAATATTTTCAAAATCACTTATCCTTTTTGATATGTCATGCCGTTCGGCCTCTTTCCTTAAAAGCTTTTTGTCCACTAAAATTTTACCGTCAATATAATCTTTAATCGCTTCTAAATAAGCATCTAAACAATAATACGACACTATTTTACCCAGACCTTCTTTTCCAAACTCAGAAACACCACCACTGTCAAAAGCAATTATTGGTTTTTGCAGATATGCTGCTTCTAACATGACAAGCGGATAAGGATCGACCAAAGATGTTAAAAGGAATGCATCACAGGCGTTCAACCAGGAATAATATTCTTCTTTCTTTAACAATCCTGGCAATAAGACGTTTTTTATTGATTTTGTTTCAATCAATTTTTGAATGTAATAATTCAACCCATAATCTGAGGGTGAACCAAGCCAAGCTATTGCTGCATTATATTTTGTCAAAAAATCAGCAATTTCTGGAACTAAATGATAACCTTTATGAAAAGCTCTTTGTCCTGACATGGCAAAAAGAAAGGAAAAATTTTTTGATTTTACTTTTTTCTCTATTTCCATAGAGGTATTAATACATCGGACATCTATACCTTCATAAAAAAGGCTGACCTTTGAGGCTCCCATGAGTTTAAAACTGTTGCAAACCTTGATAGAGCAACCAATAATTCCTATTGCATTTTTAATTAAATACTCCAGATCGTCTTTCTTTATAAGATCTAACATTGGAGGCAGCTCGTGTGAATATAAGACGAAGGGTACAGTATGTCTTTTTAGTAAAGGAATAATTTTATCAGCAACAATGGTATTCACAACAACTAAATCAATCTGGTGTTTTTTCAGTATATCCTTAAACTGAGTCTCTGACAAATCAGGAAGTGCAATTTTTTTAGCAAATTTTCCATATCTATATTTCCATTTAGAAGCGTACGCATGTACATAGACTGGTATGTTTTCACTTATTTCAGAAAGCAATGCTCCTTTTTCTCCCGATAGAAGTACAGGATTTATTTGCTTTGAAGAGGAAACAATGTTTTTAATCATCATTTCAGATCCTGTAAAGCCCATATATGGAGAGTAAAAAAGGATATTCCTCATAATTTCTCTGCTAATATTACAATATTCAATGGTAATCTCTTTTTCTTATCCTGTATTATCCAGCCAAGAATCCAACCCGTCAAATTAAACGGAAAAACAATTATAAAGTTTATTAAATAATTCAACATAAAAAAGCGGGTGAAAAATAAATGATGAATAGCATTTGTCCACAATTGGGTAATAGTATGAATCGTTTTTGATGTTTTTTCTTCAGTAAGAATTTTAAAACCATTGTTTTCTAATAATAAGCGAAGACCAAAACGTGATAAGCGTTGATAATCATTAGGAATTTCATGCTCATTCCAAATAAAAGGAACAGATATAAATATTTTGCCTTGGGGTTTTAGAACACGATGAAGTTCCTTTACAATATGGTCAAGGTTTGGTATATGTTCAAAAACCTCAGTGCAAAGAATCGAATCGAAAGTATTATTTTCGAATGGCAATGTAGATCCATCATAGAAAACATCAATAACTGAATTTCCAATAGGATGGGCATCATTTGAAAAGTCAACACGAACATACTCATCAAACTTGATAATTGGCTTATAAGGAGATGAACCGCATCCGAAATCAAGAACTTTTCCGGAAAGTTCTTTAAGCGACTTTTTCAGCGTTTTAAGTAAGTTATACCTTATGATAAATAATGGATTTATTAAAATGGAAAAAACATTCGGAAGATATGTCTGTCTATCCAAGTATTCAAAAATATATTTTCCTGTGTTTTTCATTTTTTATCCATCACTATAATAAAAGAATGACCTTTAAACAAAGTTGGGAATTTTATATATAAAAACAAAAAAAAGCCGTGAAATAATTTATTTAATATCTTTCCCAAAAATCCTAACTTTTCAATTCTTTCTACTTCTTTTAAATAGCTTCTTCTATTTATAAGATATGGTTGTAGTGGTTCTGTTTTTGAAAAAACAGTTTTAAAACCAAAAAACTCGCCTGCATTTTTCAATGACTTCTTTGTCCACCAACCCATGTGATGTGGTGGAAAATTTAGCACTTCTTCTTTTTTTATTATTAGAGAACTGTTATCGGGTACGGCTAAAATCAATCTGCCATTTGGATTCAACAAATTGTTAACATGATGAAAAAACTCATTAATCTCATAAATATGCTCTAAAAACTGGAAAGAAACGATTACATCAAACTTAGTTGAGTTATTTTCTAAAAATGAAATATAATCCTGTTTTAGAATCTTTATGTTATTTCCGCTAAATGGCTCTGCCATCAAGTCTAAGCCAACACAAAACGAAGTTTTCTTTGATACATGTTTCAGAAAATTTCCATTACCACAGGCTATTTCAAGAACAGATTTTTTTTCTAAAATCCACTTTAATGCTTGCTCATTCTCCCATTTCCAAGGTAAATAGTATTGAGATTGTTTTGAAAGCTGTTCATAAAATAATTGATTGCCGGATATTTTGTCTGGAAAGAAAAAACGATACTTTGTTTTTGTACAGATATATTGAGTAATATCTTCTAACGAATGAAAACTGGTCTCTGTATCAACATTATAATAACTTTTATATAACTTAATAATTTGTTTAACAGAAAACGATTGTTTGGTTTTTATGCACTCCGTAGTCTTATGTATGGGACAAAATATATCCATATTCTAATCAACACTCCATTCGGCATTTGCAATAAAGACTCCGTAATCTCCACCATATAACTGAGAATTAGCTAAACCATTATCAAAAACCTGAAACTGGCAAGTATTCTCAATTTTGTCAATTATTCTGTCATTAGGGCAGTACATATAAAAATGTAAAAAATAATTACCCGGGGCAATAACGTTAGGTGGAAAAACAACATGTATATTCTTCTTTCCGGTTTTGAAATCAGAAATATTTTTAAAAAATACGGCAAGCCTGGGATTATAGTTATTTGCCAAAACAACTGCCAAAATATTGTTTTCAACAACATCATTTAATTGAACGGAAATATTGGCAACTATTTTTTCATTAAAAAAGAACTCATCCTTTTGCTCATTTTTGATATTTGATAAACCTAATGAAGAAAAGAATGCCTGTTTGTTTTCTTTATTTGAAAAGACTAGCGAAGTTTCAAGTTTAGAAAGTGAAAAATATTTATTAATTACACTTTGTGTTGAACCATCGTCAATTATTTTTCCGTTTTGTAATAATATAGCACGCGAACAGAGTGAGTCAATAGCTCCCATATTATGGCTAACAAAGAAGATTGTTCTTCCTGAATTCGATATCTCATCCATTTTTCCAAGGCTCTTCTTTTGAAACTCAGCATCACCAACGGCAAGAACTTCGTCAATAAGCAAAATTTCAGAATCAAGATTTGCTGCCACGGCAAAGGCAAGTCGCACCTGCATTCCGGAAGAATAATGTTTTAAAGGGGTATCTAAAAATCTTTCCAC
>CAZDUU010000101.1:0-6787 GCA_964508675.1 uncultured Bacteroidales bacterium
AAGCAAATCCCAGAATCAAATAGGGGATTTTAATATTTTCAATACTTGCAGTAGTTTTTGTAGAAATAGTACCAAAAATGGCAAAACTGACAAGTAAAGGACCTATGGTCGTTCCAAAGTTATTTATGCCGCCTGCCAGGCTCAAACGCTGTGAACCTTTGCTGGGATCTCCCATGTTAATGGCCAGTGGATTGGCAGCAATCTGTTGTAACGAAAATCCCAATCCAACTATAAATAATCCTGAAATCATTAATGAGAAAGAAGCCATTTGAGCAGCAGGGTAAAATAGCAGTGTTCCTAAAGCAGAGATAAGTAAGCCTAAAGAGATTCCGTTTTTATATCCGATTTTGTTTAGTATATCTCCTTTTGATGATTTTGAAATTAGAAAATATATAATTGAACCTACTGTGTAAGCAACATAAAAAGCAAAAGAAATCATTTGAGACTGCCATTGCTGAAGATGGAGATTTTCTTTAAAAACGGGAATTAATATATCATTGCTGGCAGCAACAAATCCCCAGAAAAAAAACACAGAGATGAGCGTAATAAAAGCAGAAGTTTTTGTTGAATTTGAATTTTCCATACTATTTAAATTTTAACCTCATTTACCATTCGTTTTTTACTTATAAAATTTTGAAATAACTGGACAAAAAGGATCGCAGATAAAATGAGCAAAGCTCCCAGCCATTGTCTTAAAATTAATGTTTCATTCAAAATCAGAATGCCGCCTAAAAGTGCAAACAAAGCCTCGGAAGAGAATAATATTCCGGCAATATTAGCCGGTACAAAGCGTTGAGCATATATTTGAAGCGTGAAAGCAACTCCAACTGAGAAAATTCCTGCATAGGCGATAGGTATCCATGCAGATTGAATGGCTTTAAGTTCGATTGTTTCATTAAATAATGTAAAAATGAGGCTTAAAATCCCTGCTACTACAAATTGAATGCAGGCCAGAGCAATACTTTTATTTAGTTTTGCATAGCTTTCAATAAAACTGACATGCAGAGCCCAGAAAATACTTCCTACAAATACCAGCAAGTCGCCAATAGATAATTGCAGGGTTTTAAAATCAAGGCTCATCAGCATAAATCCTGCTATTGCCAGCATAATGGAAATCCAGATGTATAATTGTGTTTTACGTTTAAACAGAAAACCAAATATGGGAATAAAGACAATGTAAAGCGATGTGATAAAACCGGCATTTCCCGCCTGTGTGTAAACAATCCCTACTTGTTGAAAAGTTGCTCCGGCAAATAAAAGTACTCCCAGAAACAGTCCCGAATACCATACGTTCTTTTCAATATTTTTCAACTCTTTTCTGAATACTATTGAAAGCAGAATACTCCCGATAAAAAATCTGATGGCATTGAAAAGATAAGGCCCGATGAATTGCATTCCTTCCTTTTGCGCAACAAAAGCAAAGCCCCAAATCATGGCAGCCAGTAATATCAGGCTTGTATGTAAAAGAGAATAACTTTTAGACATTACTTCACAACAATTTCATCAATGAAAAAGAAGGCTGGGTAGCCGGCTCCCGGATGCCATTCCGGCATTTCGCCAGAGCGCTTAACAAATACTTTTACATATCGTGCTTTTACCGGTTTTACCGTTGCTTCGAAAAATGTACTTTGTGCTTTCCAGTCGTTTTGAGGATGTTTATTGCTTACCAGTGCAATTTGTCTGAACGTTTTATTGTTGTCCGAAACTGAAAATTCAACATAGGGCGGATACAATATCCATGGACCAACATCCTGAAGTAAATGGGCAGCCACATAGCTTATATTTTGACTTTTACCCAAATCAACAATTGCAACGAGATCTGTATCCTGATATCCTTGCCATTCGCCGGTTCTGAAATCTGTATTCCCCATAATGCCATCAATGAGCGCTATATCTCCGCCACCGGTATATTCGCGGCTGTAAACCGATAGAATCTTTACTGAACGCAAAGGATCCAGCTTATATGCTTTAGTTATAGCCACATGACTTTGTTTTCTGGCAGAAGAAACACAAACAGCTTTTACTGTACATGTGGAATCTAGTTCCAACGGTTTTTCATATTTTGCAGAGCCAACACCGGGTTGACTTCCGTCAACGGTGTAGTGAATAGTATATGTGCTATCGAGCTTTCCGAGGGTAATGGTGGTTTTTCCTTTGAATGAACGTAAACCTTCAACATAATAGGGCATGGAGACAAAATCATTTTCTTTAACCGTGGTTTTGGGGCAATTTTCTTCCTGTGTCGCCCAATCTGACGGATTATTGCCCATTGTGAATTCCAGTTTCCCTCCATTTACAATTGTTTTGTGGCTGATATATGATTTTTTATAATCTTTTCCGTTTAGTTTAACACTCTGAATATATATATTGTCTTTACCAAAGTTATGAACCACAATACTGAAAGTCTTTCCTAAATTTAATAATGCTGATTTTACAGCCGGCTTTCCAATAATATAAACACTATCGCCGGGGCAAACCTGGTAAAAACCAAGTGCTGACATGACATACCATGCCGACATTTGTCCGCAATCTTCGTTGCCAATCAACCCGTCGGGTTTGGAGGTGTAAAAGTTGTAAATTTCATTCAGTATTTTTTCGGCTTTGTATGGTTTTCCTACAAAGTTGTACAGATAGGCAAGGTTATGGCTGGGCTCATTGCCGTGCGCATATTGACCGATTAGTCCTGTAATATCTGCCTGTGTGCGTCCTGAAGTTTGAGAACAGGTGTAAAATAAAGAGTCGAGACGTCTTTCCAGAGAGTCTTTTCCACCCAGTAATGTTTCAAAACCCGAAATATCATGAGGAACATAGCAGGAGTATTGCCATGCATTGGCTTCTGTATAATGAAATGTTACATCATAAGGAGAGAAAGGACTGACAAAACTGCCATTTAAGCGGGCTCTGAAAAATTTTGTCTGCGGATCAAAAAGGTTCTTATAGTAATGCGAACGTTGAATGAAGTGCTTGTAATCGTCGTTTTTATTGAGCGATTTTGCCATCTGTGCTATGCACCAGTCATCGTAAGAGTATTCGAGTGTTTTAGAAACGCTTTCTCCGTCGTCACTGACTAAAACGCAACCGTTCTTTTCGTAATTCTTTAACGAGGGGATATCACGCATAGCCATGGCTTTCATTGCGTCTAAAGCTTCGTATGCACTGAATCCACGAATACCTTTTTGCCACGCGTCATAGATTACAGGAACGGCATGATATCCAATCATACAATTGGTCTCGTTAGAAGCCAGTTCCCATATGGGTAATAATTTTGAATGCTGATATTGTAACAGGAATGTATTTATGAAATCGTTGGATGCCTGGGGTTCTAAAATCGTCATGAGCGGATGCCATGCACGGTAAGTATCCCAAATGGAAAATACAGTATAATATGTTCCTGAGGCGAGATTGTGAATTTTATCGTCTCTGCCCCGGTAGCGTTTGTCCACATCATTGAAGGTATTCGGTTGAACGTAACAGTGATAAAGCGAAGTGTAGAAAACCTTTTTAGTCTCTTCGTCAGCATCAACCTGTACTTTGCTCAACACTTTTTCCCATTGGTCGGCAGCACCCTGAGCATAATGGTCGAAATCCCAGTTCGAAGCTTCTTCTTCCATATTTTTGCGGGCTCCGTTGATGTCAACAAATGAGATTCCCACCTTAACCATTAAAGAGCTGTCGTCGTCGGAGAAATTGAAAAAAGCGCGTATATTTTTCCCTTTTGCTTCTGTAAGCTGGATAAAGTTATTGTCGTCGAGAACTATGCCTTTATTAATAATTGGTTTGGAGAACCGAATAACAAAAAAAGTTTTCTGGTTTGCAGCCCATGCCTTGCTGAAGCGATATCCTTCAATTTCCTGATCATTTACAATACGGATATACGATTCAAGCACTTCGTCGCGGTGATTGAGATCAAGAATAAGGTTTTGTCCTTTTCCTGCCGGGTAACTGTATTTGTGAACTCCGACTCTTGTTGTAGCTGTCAGTTCAGCCGTTATATTGTATTTAAGAAGTTTAACCTTGTAATATCCGGGTGTTGCAATTTCGTCTTTATGTGAGAAGTCGCTGGAATATCCGTCAAAATTATCTTCAGGAGATCCGGGTAGAACCTGTACTTTGCCAACTGTGGGCATCAGCAGAATATCGCCATAGTCAGAACATCCGGTTCCGCTCAGATGTGTGTGACTGAATCCGTAAACAATGGAATCGCTGTAATGGTAACCACCGCAGCCATCCCAGCCTTCGAGCCGGGTGTCAGGACTTACCTGCACCATGCCAAATGGAACGGTTGCACCGGGAAAAGTATGACCATGACCACCGGTTCCGACAAATGGATTTACATAGTGAACATAAATATTTTCACTCTTCTGCCGGCAGGAAAAAAGGCCAAGTAGTAACAATGCATAAATAAAATATTTCATAGCTTAAGCATGTTTCGCAACCGAATTCCTGATGATGAGGTTGGTTTCGAGTTTTATCTGGCTGAGATCAAGGCTTTCCTGGGTTTTTGATTTTCTGATGGCAGACACCAATTCTTTTACAGCATTGAAGGCAATACTTTCAATCGGCTGAACCACACCTGATATGGGCGGGTTATTGAAACGGAATGCTTCAATATCATCAAAGCTTACAATAGAAAGATTTTGAGGAGTCTTGATATTCAGCTCGCGGCATATTTCAACCAGATTGAGAGTAAGCTGGTTATTGGCAACAAAGATTGCTGTAGGCATAACGTGGTTGTACTGCCACTCTTTAATAATATTATAAATGCTTTGATAAGCGTTTTCGCGTGGAATGACTTTGTAGTAGTAATCGTTGAAAGTAATGTAACTTTCGTCCAAAGCAGCTTTATAACCTAAGAAACGTTCAACCTGTGTGCTGATGTGCGCTGGTGATATGGTGAAACAGGCAATATTTTTATGTCCGTTATTGATTAAATGTTGGGTGGCTTCTTTTGCACCATTAAAATTATCTACAATGACATAGTTGCATGCGAACGATTGGTAAATACGGTCTATGAGTACAAAGGGAACCTGTTCTTCCTGCAGCTGGCGTAAATGAACGGTCTCTTCAATCGTGGATGAAATAATCATTCCGTCAACCTGCTTTTCAAGCAAAGTATTGATGATTTTCTTTTCTTTTTCGGGATTTTCGTCACTATTGCATATAATAAGATTGTATTCTTCCTGACTGCAGTAATCTTCTACATAGCGTGCAATGCGTGCATAAAAAGGATTGGAAATATCAGAAACCACCAGGCCGATGGTATTCGATTTTCCCATACGCAGGCCACGAGCAAACTGATTTGGTTTGTAATTAAGTTCCTGTGCGAGTTGCATAACCTTTTCCTGAGTTGTTTTGCTGATACCGTTATCGTCACCTTTGCCATTCAATACCATGGAAACCAGTGTTTTGGAAACTCCCAGGCGTTCTGCTATGTCGTTTAAGGAAACTTTTTTGTAGTGCTTCATAAGAAATCAAATTTGAGCAAAGGTATTAAATTTTCTAAAACGTTTTAGCATTCTTACTAAAAATTATCAACAATTTTTAGGTGATAGTTTAGAAATTTGAAAATTAGTTTATTAACTGATTTGAAAATTAGGAAATTTGTGAATAATTGTGTGGTAAGTGTTATTTTTGTCCGGCCTTATGCAAAACTATTTTAACCGACTGCATTGAAACTATGCAGCCTTTAGTTGAGTTATTCAGCTCTGCTTCGATTTTAGAATAAAATTCTTCAATTTTTTCTTTGCTGTCAATTATTTCAATTACAACAGGTACTTTTTCTGTTATCTCCCAATATTTAGAAGAATGAATATGCTTGCTACTCTGTCCATAACCCATAATCCCTCGGTAAACCGTTACTCCGCATATGCCATTTTCTCTGGCCGAATGTACAACATGTTCGTAAAGCAGTTTATGCCCGATTTTATCGGTCGAACTGGTGTAAATCTTTAAAACAGTATGATTGGTTGTTTCCATAATTATAAGAAATTACTTGTGTTATAGCCCAGATATACAGCAGCAAAACCCAGAAAAATACTCAACCCTGTGTATAAGAACATCGACAGTATTTGTCCGTTATGTGCCAGTATTAAATTTTCGCCGGTGAATGACGAGAAGGTGGTGAACCCTCCACAAATCCCGACCATTAAAAATAAGCGCATATCTGAAGAAAGTAAGTTGCTCCTGACAGAAATCCCGGTCAAAAATCCGATGATGAAACTCCCAAGAACATTCACCAGGAGTGTACCAGCCGGAATGGAATAAAAATCCCATACCAGGTTAAGTTTAGAGACAAAATATCTCAGTACACTTCCGATAAAACCTCCTGACCCGACTAATAAGATACTTTTTAGCATGCTTTTTTGTTTGGCCAAAAATACTGCAATTTTTCAAAAACAGTATAATGAATGAGAAACAACCTTTATTCTATCGACAGAATGGCAATACTTTCGATTTCTTTTTTTATGAATCTTACAACCTGTTTTTTCTGTGCAAGGATGAATAATTTCTCTCCGGTTTTAAAATGATCGTATTTGTCCATATCGCTCTTTAGCCCGCTGGAGTTAGTGGTGAATATGAAAACTTCGGGAACCGGATCAGTGATGCTCTTAAAAAACGGCTGGTCCATTACTGAAGCCTTATCAATTTTTAGAGATATTTCTACCCAGTAAACCGGATAATTTTTACTCGACTCTGAAGTATAGTCTTTGATCAGATATTGGATGCTTTTAATTTTTCCTTGGATTACAATGCTTTTTGATGTGTCAGCCTGCGACTGTCCGGATAA
>CAZDUU010000102.1:0-6762 GCA_964508675.1 uncultured Bacteroidales bacterium
AAACCGGTGAACACACCCTAACCGTTAAAGCATGGGATGTTGCAAACAATTCGTCTGAGACAAGCATTACTTTTACCGTAAAATCATCAGCAAATGTTGAACTGAGTCATATTTTAAATTATCCCAATCCATTCTCAAATAAAACGTCTTTCTATTTTGAACACAATCAGCCCTCTGAACAAATCGACGCTATGGTCCAAATTTTTTCCATCAGTGGGAAACTGGTTAAAACCATTCAAAGCTCATTTTATGCAGAAGGATTCAGAAGTATTCCCATTGAATGGGACGGACGTGATGACTATGGAGATAAACTGGCACAGGGAGTTTACTTCTATAAAATCAATGTTAAAACGGCCAACGGAAGTTCAGAAAAGTTCGAAAAACTGGTAATATTAAAGTAGTAAATTCTGCTTTAAGTCTGTCTATTTTGATTTAAAATGATGGTCAACATTACTGAGCCTTAACCATAACTCTTTAGTGGAAAGCCTTGTTATTTCCCATTTTTGGGTTACGGTCGAGTCGCCTGATTTCGATTTGGTGATTTCCAGATCTACTGCACCTGAAAATTTATAGGTACCCGCATAACCTGTATTCTCCGTATATTTTCCATCGGCATCAAACGTCATTGTCAGGTTTGGCAGATTGGTGGTTACTGTTGTTCCCTGGCTGTTATAAATAATTGCATCATAAACCCATGTGTGAGAAATACGCTTGGTCTTTGAACGGAAAGTAAACATAGGACCATCCTCATATTTTGTGCAAGATGAAATGAATAAGATTGTTAATGATAACATTGCAATACCGTGAAAAATATTTTTTTGTGTATTCATAAACGAAAATGTTGCTTATTGGGCAAATTTCGTAAAAAAAAAAGAAATAAAAAAGATAAAAAATTAATGTTCTGAATGTATTACCTTAATTGTTTTCCACTTTCCACTTCGAAATCTGAATATCAGAATGGTCGAAAAAAGCAGGAACGCCAGCACCAGCAAAAACCATCCAAAAGGAACCGACAGGTTTAAAACATTTAATGCCAGATAGAGAATAGGGATAAACAGCCAATGCGACAGAACAGAAACCATCATGGTAAAATGTGTATCGCCGGCTCCACGCAGTGCCCCAACCAATGCAACCATCACAGCTTCGACTAATACATAGAGTGCTGCAATACGTATCATTTCGACAGCAATGGGTGCTGCTTCCTCAAATACCAAAGTCATTTTTTCGGGATGAAATACATTAACCAAACCTTCTGGAATAAAGACAAAAAGCGCTAAAATGATGATAGAATAAAAAAGCCCGGTTTTAACTGCTGATACCGCCGAACGATGAGCCAGTTCCGGCTTTCCTGCCCCCATATATCGTCCGGCAAGACTGGTAACCGCAATTTCGATTACCAGTAATGGAATGAACGAAACCAGATCCCAATTGAACATAATGGTAGTAGCTGTGGCAACCACATCGCCATGCGAATGAAACAAGGCTATCATGGTAGAAAAGGCCAGAAAGTTGAGAAACAGTTCCAAACCAGCAGGTGAACCGTAATATATCAGCTTCTTCATAATAACTTTATTAAACCGGAACGATTCCATTATATGGAATTCATCGCGATTTGCTTTTCTCAGATATGCCCATAGAAGTATTACCATGGCCACAAAACTACCACTTACCGTGGCTATTGCGGCACCCTGGATCTCCATTGCAGGGAATCCCAGTTTTCCGAATATCAGGATATAATCCAGCACAACATTTACCAGCATTGCAACTAATGTTGCACTCATTACTATTTTGGTTTTACCTATTCCGGTAAAGTAGCAACCCAGTGTATAGCGCAACATACCAAACAATCCTCCCCATGCTAAGATATTGAGGTATTGAATCTGATAATTTGCCTGGGAAGCTGGTATATGCATAAATTCAAAAAACGAAACAGCCAATGGCTTTAACAACAAAATAACCGGCCACGCCAATATTGTGACTAATATTGCCTGATATGCCGCTTTACTTGCATTATGCTTCTCGCCGGCACCAAAATATTGTGCTACCAATGCCGTTGCATAGCCGGTAAGTCCTACAAAGAAAAACATAAGCATTTGCAGGGTAACACCCCCTCCCATGGCAGCGTTCATCTGTTCTGACCCCACGCGCGCCAGAAAAAGGCGATCAGTAAAAGTCATAACCCCGTCGCAGGCAGTTGAGATAATCATAGGAAGAGCCAGAATTAAGACTTCACGAATTCCCCCCGGCTCATTATAGCCCGAAAAATATTTTTTAAGCAAAGGCATAAAACAAAAAATGAATAAACGATTTAAAAACTATGGTTACGCACATAGTAGCAGCCCTTTGGTTATGTGCTTCAGTTAAGGCTTTTAAAGCAAGCGAATTTGCTGAAAATATTTTTACCAGAACTGTATCGCAAAAGTAGAAAAGATTTTGCAATCAAACAAAGAGAAAATGATTATATAAAAAAATGATTAAAGCGTAAATTCGGCATACATTCAAAACCGTTTTGTAACAAATAATGATAAAGAGGTTCAAACAACAAGGATACAATTACTATTAAGCAAATGTAATTAACAGTTAAATTGTTAAGTTTGCACGGCGAATATAGTCATCAAGATTATTTATTATATTATGTATTTGTGCAACCCTATAATTTAAAGTTGATATAATATTTGTATTAAACTCTGGTGGTGGTAAAAGGGCTAGTCCGCCATCTACGGAAACAAGAAGAAAACGTTCAATCAAATTTCCATCAAAAAATAAATCATACCAATAACCTGTAGCATGTGGATTAAAAAAACAGTTTGCCCATGGTTCTACAAAGTTTTCATTTTGGATTCCATCTTCTGTATATTTTGCGCGAAACCGTAATCTTGGATCTTCTTTTAAAAATTTTTCACTAATCCAGTTCGTTGAAACTCCGTTCCAGTCTTCTTTTGGATTTGTTGTAATTATAAATTCCATTATTTCATCATATGTCATATGACGAATAGGTTTTCTTGAAGGTAGAATAAATTCAGCAAGTTGAGGAAGTCCAAAAAAAATGGTCGTACAAACAGTTAATACGTAAGTTGTAGGTTCAAGTTTATTATTTTCTGGACATAAAAGCCATAATATTCCAAATATTACAGATGCTACAACAAAAACAAAGCCTATAACTGATAAGGTTCTGCTGCTTTCCTTAATTCTCAATGCAATTTTTTTTAATCCTGACATTTTATATGAAATTATTATTTTCTATCGACTATGCTCTATAATTGCTGCTGGCATCTGAGTAATCTAAATCCTCGGGATTACATTCATTTCTTCATTAATCAAAACTGACTTGTTTTTACAAATTAACAACAATGTAATTGACAGCAACTTTTAGTCATAATCACTAATTTATTACAATAACTAATAGTTCAATTATTCATACAAATATACATCTTTTTGCAAAATGTTCAATCTTTCTTAAAACAATTTTAAATAAAACAAAAAAGCCGCTCATAGAGCGGCTTTTCATCTTATTTATTTTTGATTTAACCTTTGATAGTCAGTTCATCAGTAATATTGGTAGCACCTGCAAATTTGTCAATCACCCACAATACGTAGCGGATATCAACATTGATGGTACGTTGCAAATCTTTGCTGAAAATAAAGTTACTGCACAACCATTCCCAGTTACCGTCGAAAGCAAGTCCGATAAGTTCTCCATTGGCATTCATGATAGGACTTCCTGAGTTACCGCCGGTAATGTCATTGTCTGAAAGAAAAGCAACGGGCAATTTGCCGGTCTCGTCGGCATAACGGCCATAATCTTTCTTTTTGTATAATTCAACCAAACGAGGATCAACTTTAAATTCGCTGTTGGTGTTATCCATTTTTTCAATTACACCATCAATATAGGTAATATAGTTATAATAAACAGCATCTTTTGGTTTATAAGGCTGTACGGTTCCATAAGTCAGACGGAATGTACTGTTGGCATCGGGATAGAATGACTTATTGGGTTCAAACATGCGAATAGCTTTGAAATATTTGCGGTCGAGAACTCTAAATTTACTATTGGCTGATTGATAAGCAGGGATAAGTTTAAACTGATATTCACCCAGAACTGCCTTTTGGAATTCCAGTAAAGGATCTTTGGAGAGAACTGATTCCGAAGGATTTTCCAAAAATTTATCCATGCGGGTTTTGTCAGTAAAGATACTCTTGGTATAAATCAGATTTAAGAAGTTGTTTACGCGTTCTTCGTCGGTTTTTCCTTTAAATTTCTTGGGAAAATCAGTTGTAAAATAAGATAATTGTTTGTCTTTGGGGATATCGGTCAGGTAAGCTATTAACATTGCTTTGAATCCTTCCTTGTCGATATTGGGATAATAATTTTTGAACATTTCAGCGGCGCTCTCTTTCAATTGAGCAACACTTTCAGTAATCTGTTTTTCGTTGGCTTTTTTGTCTTTCAAAAGCGGTTCAAGGCCTAAGAAAGGTTGAATAGCCATGGTCTGTGAACTTCCCTGCAAAATCCCGAACGAGAAATAAATCAAATGGGTAATGGGTTCTGAAATAGCTTTGTAGTTATCTTTATAATCGTTAATAATATTTCCGAACATTTCTTTTCTGGAAACATCTGCATCAATCCAGGCCTGTAATTTTTCATCATAAGAAGCGCGTTGTGCAACAGCATCGGTTTTTTGTAATGTTACCATTTCACCCTGCCATAATTTATAACCGTTTGCTAATCCTGCATAGTCGCTGGCCAAAGCAATGCGAACTTCGTCAGAAGCATCCATGTATTTTTTCCAAACATTGAGTTTAAGTCCAACCAGTTTTACTAATGCAGGATTATAAACATCGCGTTTATACTCCATGCCGGAAGCTGTGAGATAACGTTCGGTCTGGCCGGGATAACCCATAATCATGGTAAAATCGTTGGGTTTAACACCCTTAATCGAAACATTGAGGTGGTATAATGGTTTGTAAGGAACATTTTCTTTATTGTAAATAGCCGATTTACCATCTGCGCCCATGTAAACTCGAAAAATAGAAAAATCGCCGGTATGACGTGGCCACATCCAGTTGTCGGTATCGCCACCAAATTTTCCAATGCTTGATGGAGGAGCACCTACTAAACGAACATCTCTAAAAACTTCGTAAACGAACAAATAATATTCATTACCTGCAAACATTTGTTTTACTCTGGCCTGATATCCATTGCCTTCTTTTGCTTCTTTTTCGATAGCAGCAACAGCTTTACGAACAGCAGCACTGCGTTCTTCTTCGGTCATATTGTCTTTTACATTTTCCAAAACACGTTGGGTGACATCGTCAATACGTATAAGGTGTGAAGCACATAAACCTTCAGCCGATAATTCTTCGTTCTTGTTTTTTGACCAGAATCCATTTGCCAGATAATCATGCTCAACGGTCGAAAGTTTTGCAATAGCATCATAACCGCAATGGTGATTAGTAAATAACAAACCCTGCTCGCTAACAATTTCGGCAGTACAAAAACCCGAGAATTCCCCGTTTGATTCATGTCCTAACTGGAAAATAGCATCTTTTATCGATGAGTGATTGATGCTGTATATTTCTTCAGGAGTGAGTTTGCATCCCAATTTCTGCATATCGGCATAATTAAGCTTTCCGATTAAGCTGGGAATCCACATTCCCTCATCAGCCCTGGAAAACACTGTAAATAAGCTGATGAAAACACCAACAAATAATAACTTTAGAAATTTCATGTTACATTTTTTTAAGTTAAACATTTTGCCAAAAGTAATAAGTTTTTTTAATATGTGCTTATGACGAAGTCCTTCTAAAAAAGTTACTCAAAAGCAAAAAAATTATTTCACTGAAAATCAATCTAAACTAAAGATAAAGTTAACATTTTTTGTGAAGTTATAAAGAAAATTTTCACAATCATTTAATACGCTAATTTTCAATTATTTATAACCAAATTAAAACAAATAGCATTATTTATTTGATTATCTGTCAATTACAAAAGTTATCAACAAAGTGGTAAAAAGTGTAAAAAAATGTATGAAAGTGGGAAAATATTCCTTATTTTTGAAAATCAAATTTTTCTATGATAACATTTATAGGCGACTATCCGTGTAAAGCCGATACAAAGGGCAGAATCTTACTTCCGGCTGCGTTTAAAAAGCAGATGGGAGAAAAGGTAGTTGACCATTTTGTTGTTAAAAAAGCGATTTTTGAGAAGTGTCTGATGCTCTATCCCTATGATGAGTGGGAACGTCAGATAAGCATTTTGCGTTCAAAAATAAACCCCTATAACCGTTCGCATTCCGAATTCCTCAGAGAATTCTTCAAAGGAACAGCCGAAATCACTCTCGACAGCAATAACCGCATCTTAGTTCCCAAGCGTCTTCTAGAATGGGCCAGCATCAAAACCGATGTTATTCTTGCCGGTCAGGACGATAAAATCGTTATTTGGGATAAACAAAGTTATGAATCGCAATCGCTCAGCGACGAAGCATTTGCTTCGCTTGCAGAAAAAATTCTGGGCAATAACGATTTAAACGAGAAGTAGATGGGGGCCTATCATAATCCCATATTACTACATCAAGCTATTGATGGATTGAACATCTGTGATGGCGGAGTTTACCTTGATATGACCTTTGGAGGAGGCGGATATAGCAACGAAATGCTAAACCGTGAAAAAAACATCAAAGTTATTGCTTTTGACATGGACACCGATGCCCTTCAAAATCAGCCTGAAGACAAACGTTTAACGTTGGTTCATTAAAATTTCCG
>CAZDUU010000103.1:0-6749 GCA_964508675.1 uncultured Bacteroidales bacterium
TATGGTTTTCATTCCATCGCCGACAATAAATGGAGCAATGAGTTGTACGGCCGCTGCAAATTTGCCGTCAATTACCAGGATTCTGTATGTGTTTCCGGGAACGAATTCCTGAACAATAACTTCTTCTTCGAAGGTTTGAGCCCAGAAAAAAGCTTTAATGATTTTTTCTTCACTATCTAGATGAACATTGACACGTTTCCCCCTATATCCTTTTGATGGTTTTACAACAACAGGTTTCTGCAACTGCTTGAAAAAATCAAGAGCTTCGTTCACAGTCTTGGTTGAAATTCGCATAGGAACGGGAACCCCCATTTCTTCGAGCATTTTGTAAGTAAGATATTTATCGTCGCTGTTTTCAACTGCCAGATAACTTGTGTTCTGGGTTAATGTTGCTCTGATAACTTTTCTGTAGCACCCGGATCCGAGCTGTACAAAGTTAAAGCGGTCTAAACGCTGGGTGGGTATGTGCCTCGATTCTGCCTCATTCACAATTTGCTGGGTTGAAAAGCCTAACATTCGCTTTTCGCGAATAATGATGAGATTTTGTATGATTTGTCCGACGTTTACTTCTTGTTTTGTAAGAATACTGTTTAAAATATGGATGGCCATTTTACCGGCATATATTCCTGCGTATTCATCGAAAAAACGGATTACAACCGTATAAACGCCTTTTTCTTTAGTTTCGCGGGTTTTGCCAAAACCAACATTCATTCCTGCCATATTCTGTAGCTCAATGGCAAGGTGTTCCACAACATGACCAAGGAGAGTGCCTTCGTCCATACGCATAAAGAAACCACCACGTACTCCCATTGAACAATGATGTTCGATAAGGCTTGGAACCAGTGCTTTTAACGAGTCATTAAATCCTTCAATCTGGTTAGTGAAAACTTCGTCGTACTCCTTTAAATTAATTCTGAATCGAACAACCTGAGCACCACTAAAATAGTTCGCACCAATAAGTGTTTTATAGGATTCAATTACCAGAGGACTGTTAAAAAACGGTTGGTCAATCAGGTGATTAACGTTTGGTATAGCATTTATTTCACTCCACATAAGTCATCAAAATGAATTAGGTAAAGGTATGAATTTTTTGATTACCATTATTTAGGAGCTCAAATTCTAACCTACTTTACCAAAACTTTTGTATAAATCAATTGCTGTTTATCATTAAAAATTTTCAGCATATAAGTTCCTTTTCCGATTTCAGCATTAACATCAAATTGAGTGAAATTATCATTCTCAATCAATTTTTTTACAATTGTTTTTCCAAGAATATCCTGTAATTCTACTCTTCCGGTGAAGTTATTGCTGAACTGAATGTTTACCTGGTTGTTAAAGGGATTGGGGTATATATTTGCACTTAAGTTGCTGAATTCAACTTTCTGTCCGTTCAGAACAGTGATGTAATCCGTTAAAATTAACGTATCATTTGGAAGCGGAGGATTCATAGCAATTAAACGTACGGTATATGTTCCAGTCTGGGTGTATTGATGCCATGGATTTACCTGTGTAGAGGTGCCTCCGTCACCAAAATCCCACTCATAGGTATTTGCATTCTGACTTTGATTAACGAACAATACCACTGCATTTGTCAGATAAACGGTGTCTTCAACGGCATTGAAATTAGCCATGGGGTAGTTTAGAGAGCTTACAATAAATCCGTCAGAACTGATTGTGTTTGAGGTTAATCCTGCGTTGTTGACGGCTTTCATGCTAAAATAATAATGATTACCAAATGTTAAATTCAGGCTGTTTACAGTAACTGAAGTGTTAATTCCGGCTGATGTCCATGCTATTACATCGTCAGCACCTGCTGTTGTTCCCAGACAATAGAAATATTCCTGAATTCCAGAATTCGCATCTGATGCTGCCGACCAGTTTGCATAAACAGTCGTATTGCTATAAACAGTATCTTCATCAGCAGAAGCACCATCATTTATATCAACGACCTGTGGCGCAGTCCAGTCAACATTTAAGTCATGATAAGCAATCGTTGAGAGATTATTGTTTATATCAACAACAATAGATTTTATTTTAGCGGACGGAGTGGATGGATTCGGATTTTGATAGCGAATGTCTTTTGTATTATCTCCTAAAGTTACCGTTAAACTTGGATAACGTGAGCGATAAACTTTTAATTCACTTACATTCATAGTGCAGTTTCCTGTTCTGAAGCTGATATAATTTCCATTCGTCGAATATGGACTGCTGTCAGTCCAGCTTCCGAGAAGGGCATTGTCTCTCCATACAGCAATTACACCGGTAATACGATCGTAACTTATTTTGAAATCATACCACTGGTCAGCAGTCGTTGTAATGCCGTTTACAGTATATTTTAGTGAAAATGTATCATTTACTACTTTATAAAACTGTAATTGTTGGTCTTCAACTCTGAACCACACGAAATAAGAATTATTTCTGTTTGCCGAGTTCGCATTGTCGCAGAAGAAGTGGAAGCCATAACGTTTATTGGTCCCGGTCCCGTTTACTTTTGCTGTGAACGCATATAAATAACGATTTGATAAAGTCTGGTTTAACGAAGCATATATATTTGAATTGGAAACAGATTCGTCAGACTGAATAAGCTCTCCGCTCGAGACAGCCCAGGTGCCTGCATACGTATTCCATTGAGGTTGTAAAATATCAAAGTTATCCCCAAAGAAACCTCTGTTTGTATTTGCACCCCAATATTGTCCATCATAATCTAAAACCTGGTAAAATGATTTTTCAATATTTACATTGTCTGAGTCGGCAAAAGTTGCCGTAAAATCCTGGGTTTTCCAATTTCCTGTGGTGGATATTGCAGTTGTAGGGGCAACATTATCACAGCTTAAAGTAGTAAAAGAGGGCCCGTTTGTAAAAGTTGAACCGTTCCATATTCTCCAGTAATAGGTGGTAGACGGTTGGAAGGTAAGAGGAGTAACACCGTCTGATTGTAAAACAAATCCGCTGGGACCGGTGTATGTTGTCAATCCTGAAACCCATTTAATATATGGAGTTGTAAATGAGGCAGACGTAGAAAGTTGAATATACCAACCAGTTCCTGAATTTTGCCAGCTAAAAGCAACTGAATTATCAGGACAGGAGGGAGTTCCTACAGCCAAATTAGACGGAGTCGTTGTTCCTGTATTTGAAGTCCAGTTGGCAACCCAACCAGCAGCATTAGTAGCACAGTCTGAACGAAATTCTATTGTTAATGCTCCGCCTGAAGACGTAATTGTTCCGGGACTTTGAGTATTGTATCTTCCGATTCTTGGTGACCAGACGCTGGCTCCGTCATAAATATACATAAAATCGTAGTTAGCTTCTACACTAAAACTTGTAAAATTTAATGTAACCTGTGTCGCTCCGGCTGGTTGAATAACCCAAACTTTTCGTTCGTCATCGCTGTAATTGGCAGAAGCTCCACCGCTATCGTAAAGTGTTCCGGTCGCAGTGGTCAGAGTTGTAACAGTTGGATTATTGTTTACTAGCTTGAAATACGTGTCCCACGTCCAATAGGGCCCTGGATCTGTATGAGTTTGATTTGGCAAATGTTGATGTCCTGATATTTTTGTGCAATAAGTGCTTCCTGCAAGAGTATGAATACCATAATCCAGCGCTGTGCCATCATCCAAAGTATCTCTGTAAAACATACGAAGTGTATTGATTCCATATGCCTGACAAATATCCCTGGTTAAATCAGCTGATCTTTGATACATTGGCATGGTGTACCAACCAGTTTCTTCAACATAGCCTTCGTGTTCGTACCCAATGGTATATGGGTTTTCAGTCCCAACATGCCATGCTTTATCTGATTCAAGTACCATTTGTGTTAATTGTCCATCGCTGCTCCTTACTACATAGGATGTTGATGCCTGAGCGCTGGTGTTTTGAAACCAACTGATGCAACCAGAATAACTTCCCTGTACTGTGTGCATTACAACACATGAAATTGCTGTTCCGTTTCTTGAACTATAGTTTGGAGAAGCAACCCAGGAGCACCATGAAACATTATAGTCTGGACAAGCTGTTTTGGTTAAAGGTTGATATTGTGTTTTGTCATCGGAGATGATCCCATGTTCAGATATCTGAATTTTCGGTGATGAAAGAACTTTAGCATTTTGAGCGCCTACAATATCTTTAAAATAGATGTTATATGAAGGAAAATTGAATTTTTGCTGATTTTCAGAACTATTTAGAAATTGTACAAGCTCATAAATATATGAATAAAAAGCAAAGTCGGTGGCTGCATTATTCGGGTCAACAGGTAAGTATGTTAATTCCTGCAAAACTGAAATGTTGTCTTTTAAATTTGTTGAGTTTATATTTTTATTTTGATTAAGCTGATGATATGCTTTTGCATAGGCAAGAATTGCCATTCTGGGGTCCCATTTTATACTTTCAACAGACACATTCGAAAGGCTTGCTACCAGTTTTAAATTATTTTTAAACCAACCTTTTCCATCTTCTACTAAATAAAAAGATGTCCAGCCAAAAGGCATTCCCATATCACTTGGAGAAGTGTTTTCCGTTGTTTTGTGGTCAATGTGTGTATTTGCCCAGGCTATTGCTTCTAAGTATCCTTTCGGAACGTCAGGATATGTCAAATAAGCTTCATTAAAATAAGCGTTGTACTTTAATTCTTTTTGGCAAAAAATAGTTAATGAATAGAAAATGAATAAAATAATAAGACTTAATTTTCTCATAAGGCATAGGGATTTAAACTATACAAAACTAAACTATTTTAGTGAAATAAAAAAGAGCGAAGTCAAACAAAGTTTTTCTCCGCCCCTTTTGCAATGCTAGTTGATGCAAATATAAACCAGATAATCTGAAATTTAAAACCTCAAAATGGCAAACTACTTTGTTATTGTATAGATGGTATGAATTACTTTACAAATGGTATTTGTTATTTTACAAATGGTTAATGACTTTATGTTACTTAGAATGGATAACCAATACCTATATTAATTGTAAAATCATCTCTTACCGGCTTTCTTTGTATAAAAAGCCATCTGTTACCAATCGATTCAGCAGGATCTTTCCCTTTTGCAGAAAAATCTGCTCTGAAAATGAAGAAGCTAAAATTGAACCGAAGACCTATGCCATATCCTATGGCAATATCTTCATAAAATTTTTCTGTTTTAAAAACTCCATTTTCTCTTCCTGTTTTTTTATTAATATCCCAAATATTTCCGGCATCAATATATAATGCAGGCTCAATTACCCAAAATAATTTGAAGCGGTATTCAAGGTTTCCTTCAATTTTAATATCTGCTGTCTGATTATAAATATTTCTATCTGTTGTGTCTGAAAAGGACCCAGGTCCAAGGCTTCTTACAGCCCAGGCTCTGATACCACTTGCTCCACCGGAAAAATATTGTTTGTTAAAAGGCAGTACCTCAGAATTTCCATAAGGATAACCAACTCCACCAAAAAAACGATACACAAGCTTTGTCTCTTTGGTAATGAATTTATAATATCTTAAATCAATTTCCGCTTTAATGAATTGCGAAAAAGGCACATTAAATAAATTGTATGTAATGCTATCCGGTGATTTCTTGATATTTTTGAAATATGTATATAAAAGATTTCCTGATGTTTCTATTCTTCCTCGGATATTAATGGTGTTTTGCTTTTTTCTTCCGACTTTTGAATCGTTAAAGTAAAACCCATATGAAGTGATTGTTTCCATATGATTTACATAACTGTTTTCCAAAAATGTATTTCTTATTAAACTTTTAAACCTCCATGAAATAAAAGGGATTTGGACATAATTTAATTCAATGGGGTTTATAAAGTGTTTTAGATTTTTATTTCCGTTCAATTGATATCCAAAAGTAAGTGCAGAAATGGTTCTGGTATAATCAGGTCTTTGCTGATAGCTGTATGACCCTTGAATTAAAGTTGAAGGATTATTATGCTTTATGAAACTTTCTGAAATAAAAGGAAATACAAATGATGGTAGTTCCAGTTTACTTTCAGCACTTGATTCCAGAGCATTGAATGGCAGGTATTGCTGTATTTGTTCGTCATTTTGCTGTACTACGGCTGTTTGCCTTTCAATAGATCCATGTAATCTAATGCTTAGCTTTTGAGCTCCTCCAAAAAGATTCCGGTTATTATAAATGATGTTCCCTGCAATTCCAAGATTTCCTGATGAGTTAGTTCCTTCCGCTTCAACCTGATATGATTGTTTTGGAAGAGGAGTCAGCTGAATAATACAATTTAAACCATGAGATTTTCCGGAAGAAACATATTGAATATTAATAAGCCTGAAATTGTTTAACGATACATATTTATGATATGTAACTTCGGCATCATCTTGATTGTAAAATTGATTCGATTTAATAAATATCATTCTGTCAAGTAAACCTGGTTTGAATGAAAGCTTATCATTTCCTCAAATAAAAATATTTTTAACGTTGACAGTATCCAACTTAGAAAAATATTCGTCTTTGTTCTGAAGTGCTTGCTTTGGATTAAAATCATGGAAAACTAAAATTGAATCAATTGTATATTTTTGATGGGGTAAAGAATGATGGGTGTAGTCATTTAGAATTTGAGCTGTAAGGATTACCTTGTTTTTTCCTGGTGATGTATCAACTTCAAACTCAATAAAGTCTTTTGTGAAATAATAATAACCCAGGTTTTTTAGATTTAATGCAATTCTGTTTCGTTCACTTTGTAATAAATCTTCATCAAGCAAACTTCCTTTTTTAATATAGGAGTTATTATTGATCTCTTCTGCATACTTTTTTATAACC
>CAZDUU010000104.1:0-6729 GCA_964508675.1 uncultured Bacteroidales bacterium
CATCCGTAAAGATTCCGGCCTGTTTTTGGCCCGCAAACCCTGATTACCGATTACTATCAGCGGGAAATGCTATTTGAGCCTGCATGAGAATGATCATTCAGCCAATCGTGGAGCATGCCTTCAGAATTGCAGAAGAACTTATACTGTAACTGACAAAGAAACCGGTTATCAACTCGATATTGAGAACGAATACATCATGTCGCCCAAGGATTTGTGCACCATTCATCTGCTGGATAAAATTCTTGGGGCAGGAGTAAAAGTATTGAAAATAGAAGGTCGCGCACGTGGTCCCGAGTATGTAAAGACCGTGACAAAGTGCTATCATGAAGCTGTGGATGCTTATTTCAACCATGAATTCGATAATCAGCATATAGCATCTTGGATGGAACGATTGAAACAGGTTTACAACCGTGGTTTCTGGTCGGGGTATTACCTGGGACAAAAATTGGGTGAGTGGAGCGAGAATTATGGCAGCAGTGCCACCCGGCAGAAAGTTTATGTGGGAAAAATTACCAATTACTTCAAAAAGATAAATGTTGCTGAGATTTTAGTTGAAACGCATGCCTTGGAAAAAGGTCAGGATATAATGATCATCGGCCCGACTACCGGAGTTCTGGAACTTCAGCTTAATGAAATCCGTTACGACGACCAGATGGTTGAAAAGGTTGTAAAAGGCCAGCGTTGCAGTATTGCGCTCGAAGATGTTGTTCGTAAAAACGATAAGGTTTATTTGTGGGTTGATAGAAAAAGCTAAGTTTTTTTACTTAATTCTATAAATGTATTTATCAGATTTTGCAGGTAAACGGGCTTTATCATAAATGTATCACATCCGGCTTTTAAAGATTCTGCTTTAGTTTGTTCGTCGTTAAAAGCTGTAAGCGCAATAACAGGTAAATCAGGTTTATTCTTTTTTATAGCCTTTGTTGCTTCAATTCCGTTCATTACAGGCATACGGATATCCATTAGTATAAAATCATAATGATTCATTTTTGCCTTTTCAACTGCAATATACCCGTTCTGAGCGTAATCTATTTTTTTAACCAAAGGATTAAGAATTGTTTCGAGGAACTGATAATTCATGTATTCGTCTTCAACTACAAGTATCTGATATTTCTTAATATCTTCAAGTTCGTTTTGTAAAATACTTTCTTTAATAACTTCTGAATCTTCAATAATTTCAACAGGGAATTTTATATAAAAACAGCTTCCTTTTCCTTTCTCTGAATCAAGCCAGATATCACCTTTTAATAGCTTTGCCAGTTCTTTTACGATGCTTAACCCAAGTCCAAGTCCTCTGATTGCAAAAGTTTTTGCTGCAGACCCACGGTAAAAAGTGTCGAAAATGTATTTTTGTTCTTCTGCATCTATGCCCAACCCGTTATCTTTTACATAAAAAATAATATTGGCTGATTCGGTATAGAACCCGATTTCGATTTTTCCTGTGGGCGTGTAATTATATGAATTATTAAGCAGATAAACTAAAATTTGCTTTAATCGTGCGGAGTCTGTAATTATTTGCAGGTTTTCCAGTTTTTTTTCATAGGTAACCTTAAATTCAATATTTTGATTGTTCCCTTTTCCGTGATGCAGCAGAATCAATTCGTTTAATACCATGGACGGGAAAACTCTGCTTGTATTAAGTGCAATATTTTTACTCTGAAGTTTAGAAATAAGTACAATATCGTCAATGCTTTGCATGAGCTGGTGTGAACTTTTATAAATGATATCAGTGTATTGAGCTCTTTTTTTGTCAGGAAGTTCTTTTTTTAAAATCTCAGAAAAACCAAGAATAGCATTCATGGGAGTTCGGACTTCATGACTTAAGTTAGAAAGAAGCATGGATTTTAAATTACTGCTTTCCTCAGCTATTTTATTGGCCTCTGTAAGTTTTTGATTTAGTTCTTTATACATTTCGTATTGAGATAGCAATTCCTGGTTTCTTTCTTTAAGTTGTTCTTCCGTTTTGATTAATTCAGTCAAATCTACGCCGATAATGATGTAACCTGAAAATTTTCCGTTAAAGTCAAACGTTTTTGTAAGGTACCAGTTAATGAAATTATTTTCTTCTTCGTTCTTATTAAGAATAGCATAAATTTCACATCCGTTAATACTGGAATTTTTAAATGTCAGCAACTTCTTTTCATTTTCATCATCTAGTTTATGAAAGAGTAAATCTGAAAAAGTATGGTCATTATAGAGTGCTTCTTTCAAATCAAAAACCTGTTTAAAGTGTTCGTTTCCAAAAATAATATTACCCTCGGGACTCGCAATTAATGTGTAGATATTGGAGCTCTTCATCAATTGCTGAAACTTAAATTCCGTTTCAATCCATTTTTCCTTTGCCTTTCTGTTTTGATAGCTTTGGTATTGTTTTACCATAAAATACCCTAAAAGCCATGTCCCGGGGATATATACAATAATTAATGGTATTGATATGTTTTTTAAAACGGCGATCTCTTTTCCGGAAGGCAAAAAAGAAGTACATAATGCCATTGCAAAGTGAACAGCAATGCCAAGAAAAATAAGCTCATATTTAAAGTTTTTATCTTTCCAGTCGGGACGGTAATAGTGCCATAAAAGACCTATGGCAGAAGCGGAGCTTATAACGGCGATTCCCATGTACATGCCATCGCCACCGAGATAGATTCTGATGAGTATTGCAGTAAGGGCAGTTATTAATGTCGGAACCAATCCAAAAAACAAACCCGATATTGAAAGTAAAACAGAACGAACATCAAAAACGATGGTTTCTGTCAATTTAAAAGGTGTAAACATAATGATGCTTACAATAATAGAAAGAACCAGACCTGTAATGATCTTACTACTGATACTTTTATGGTCGAGTTTTATCCAGTAATACTCATAAAGCATGGAAAATGAAAGCAACAGCGCAATATTCTGGATTAAGCTGATAATGAAGTCTTTCATTCTTTTTTTTACAAATATAACTCAAAAAAAGAAAAATTGAATTATAAGGATAATTTTTTAACGATTACACGTTATTCCTGACTTTGATTAATTAATCATAGAAAGACCAGAAAATGCCAAACTTCAGACTGCGTGGAGGAATCGGATAATTTTGTATCAAACAGTAATTGCCTCCGTTCCATTTATAGTTTAAATGTTCAACTTTAAAAAAGAAACGGGCACGTTTAAGTTTTAAATTCAGGAAAACATTGATATAAGGATAATTTCCCAGTTCCGTGCCATAACTAAAATAATAAGCTCCTAATGCCGGATTATAAGATGGTGCGCGGTATTTTGCCGTATAATAAACTTCTCCGCCAATCTGAAGCCCTAAAACTTTTTTAAATAACTCATTTTCGTAATAAAGTGAGTGATAGCCGGCAAAATCAGGAACAGATATTACGCTGTCACTGATGGTTTGGAACATGAAGTTGTTGGAAAGCCTGAAATGACCTAATTTGAAAAGCTTTCGCAAAACAATACCCGCATAAAATATAGAAGAGCTATCAGTCTGGGCAATACTATGCTTATTTAAGTAAACAGCGTTTTTTGTTTGTTTTATATTCAGATACAAGCCGTTTAGATTGTCTTCAATACCCAATTGTGCAGAAATTTCAGAAAGGTCAGGCAGGTTTGTGTCCCACTGGTAATGGTTGGTGCAAAGCTGGCTGTAGAAATAATCCTGTTTTACACTATTAAATGCGGGCAGGATAAATATTTGAGCCTGTTTATTGAAAAGGGAAATGTTTTTTGTAATTTTGAGCTCTGCGCTTTGATTATTCCTCAGATAACCCGATAAATAAGTTTCGAAAGTAAAGTACATATTCCATGAGCTGTCGTTGTAAAATAGCTGTAGTCCGCTGCCGTAATTATCTGCTTTATTGGAATGAGCATAAGAATAATACATTTGCATGGAACTGATCCCATAAACATAAATACCTTTTCCACTTGTCATGCTGTTTGCGAATGCCAGCCCAATCCGATTTTCCACATTTCTAAAATACAGTGAATCGTAAGTTTTAGCAGTATCGTCAAAGGTAT
Organism: uncultured Bacteroidales bacterium; assembly: GCA_964508675.1. Taxonomy (GTDB): domain Bacteria; phylum Bacteroidota; class Bacteroidia; order Bacteroidales; family GWA2-32-17; genus Ch61. Next base: position 4,009 of record CAZDUU010000104.1, read on the forward strand.
TGGTGTAAAATCCGGTAGTATCAATTACATCGTTATAAATTTTTCTGGCTCTTATGTAACTAAAACGATGAACCAAAAAAGGTTTAATTTTTTGCGAAAGACTGTCGTTTTTATAATTCAGGCAGATGGATTGCTGTGCCTGGGCTTTATTGTAAATATAATTATTGGTTGCATCAGAGCGGTAAATTTCAGCATTTTCAATAGGGTAAAGTGAATCAATGATAAAATTGAGGTTGCTGACCCCGCCATTTTCTTTGGCTTTTATCTTGGAGAAAAAATAATTGGCATCCAACTTATACTTTTTGCCATCAAAACGTGTACTTCCATACAAATAGTGCAGTCGGTTGTCCTGACGTTGGATATGCCCTGTTTGCTTATCGGTCTGCCCGATAAAAGCAATATTCCAGTTTGGTTTAATGTTTTGAGTATGAATAAGCATCATCCCTTCTTCGTTGTAAGTGCGGTTGGTATTTGCAGTTAATCGGGCAAAAGTAAACGGATAATGGGTTTGAAAATACCGGTTGTCAATATCTTTAAAATATATTTCCATAGGCGAGAGCCAAAATGGAAGTGAAGAGTTAAAGGAAGGCATCAGCGAATAAGTGGCCGACATCCCGTTACCCAAATGCGATAAAAAGTTTTTATAAAAAGGCATATAATCCTGAATAGAGTAAAAATCAGTATCAGCAGGAGTCGTTTTCCAGTTAAATGAACCTTGTTCTTTCTGTAAAAAAACAGTTTTAACAGCTTTGGTCGTGTCTTTTTCCTGTCCGTTCACAGAAATAAAAGCGATAAAGAGGAGGGTAATATTTAAGAGAATGGATTTCATAAAACAGTGCGAAGATAATGATTTTTAAGTGAACCATTGTGTTAAAAAAATCAATGCAATATACCGCGCTGCTTTTCCAATAAACATAAAAAGACTTACCATGTAAACATTTGCTCTGAACAGCCCGAGTACAAGAGCCAAAGCATCGCCTATTCCCGGAAGCCACGTGAAAAATGCCGAAACGATGGTATATTTTTTTACATAGAATTCTGCTTTTTTGATTTTCTTTTCCGGAATCCGCAGGTATTTTTCTATCCACTTTGTTTTACCGGCTTTACCTAAGTAGTAATTGGTCATTCCGCCCAGTGTATTTCCTACGGAAGCAATAATAAAAACTAACCACGGGTGGTATTTTAAAGCAACCATGCCCACTACAACAGCATCTGAGCTGAAAGGGATAATGGTAGCAGAAAGGAACGAGACAAAAAATAGTCCCCAATAACCTAAACTAAACCAAAATGACATTATTGATTTTTATCAGGTGCTGAAGCTTCGACCAACATTTTTAATGATGGATAAACCGTCGTTACAAAATTACTTAGCGGATTATAAAGCAATGATTTATTTTTTGTGTCTTTTTCAATTACGGTATTGTTCTTATCGAAACTGTTTAAAAGATACAGAATGGCTCCAACAATGAACATTCCTTTCAAAATTCCGAATGCAAGACCTCCCAGTTTGTTTATCCATCCTGCACCAACTTTTGAAAAGAAACGGTCAGCTGCCCATGTCCCGATTTTCATGGCCAATAATGCTAAAATAAATGTAATGGCAAAACAGGTCAATTTGAAATATGGCGAGGTTGACGACATCCATCCTGCCAATAAATTGCCAATGTATGCTGAAAAATGAATAGCAAGGTACAATCCGATAAAAAGTGCAAGTGTAGAAAATATTTCTTTCAAAAGTCCGTTAGTAAAGCCTTTGAAGCCAAACCATAAAAAAGGTATCAACAAAATGATATCAATTATCTCCATATTTTTTAATTTTGTGTAAAAATAGAAAAAATGCCTATACTAAATTCACTGGTTCACTGGATAAATTTAAAACGAATCAATCAGATCGATTTGATGATGCGCTATCCACAGGATGTTCAGAGCGAAATTCTGGCCGATTTATTATTAAAAGCAAAGAATACCGAATTTGGCCAAAAATATAAGTTTGAGCAGATGGAAAGCGCCAGACAGTTTTCTGAAATAGTTCCTGTTGTTGATTACGACGGATTCAAACATTATATTGAACGGGTAATGCAGGGCCAGCAAAATATTATCTGGCCTTCTGAAATTAAATGGTTTGCAAAATCGTCAGGAACTACCTCTGATAAAAGTAAATTTATCCCTGTAAGCCGTGAATCGCTTGAAGAATGCCATTACAAAGGGGGACGCGATGTGATTGCTCTTTATCTGAAACAATATCCCGATAGTGAAATATTTATGGGCAAAACGCTGGCTTTGGGCGGTAGCCATAAAATCAGCGAGTTTAACAGCGACCTATATTATGGCGACCTTTCGGCTGTTTTGATGCAGAATTTGCCATTTTGGGCTGAGTTTTTGCGTACCCCCACGCTCGATATCGCCCTGATGGACGAATGGGAAAATAAAATTGAAAAAATAGCCCAGGAAACCATAAAGCATCGGGTTTCGGTTTTAGCCGGTGTGCCTTCGTGGATGATGGTTCTGATAAAAAGAGTAATGGAAATTACCGGCAAAAACTGTCTGGATGAGATTTGGCCTCAACTGGAATTGTTTATTCACGGAGGAGTAAGCTTTGAACCTTATCGCGATTTTTACCGCAGTTTTTTCTGTAATAAACACATGCGTTATCTTGAAACATACAATGCTTCAGAAGGATTTTTTGCCATACAAAATGATTTACTCGAATCGGATATGTTA
>CAZDUU010000105.1:0-6673 GCA_964508675.1 uncultured Bacteroidales bacterium
CGATATACTGGTAACTCCGTTTGAATCTACAATCAAGAAAAAAATTACCCAATATGCCTTAAAAAAAGCTTTTTTAATTACTTCAGATTCAAACTTTATGAGCGATAAGATAAGACTTCTAAGCTCAAATGCCCGTATTTCAACATTCCCTTTTGGACTTGAAAAAATGCCGGAATGCAATATTGAAGATAAGAATCCTTGGCTCTTTTTCTCAAACAGAGCTTTAACGCCTAATTACAGAATAGATTTAGTGCTCGAACTTTTCAGTAAAATTTGCAAAACAACATCTGAGGCACGTCTGATTATTGCCAACGATGGTAGTGAAAAAGATAAACTCCTAAAAAAAGCTACAGAATTGGGTATTTCTGATAATATAGAGTGGGTTGGTTTTATAAATGCCGAAAAACAGGCAGAAATTTATAAAAAAACGACTTATTTTTTCTCAGTTCCCATCAGCGATGCGACTTCTGTTTCCTTATTGGAAGCAATGGCTTATGGTTGTATGCCGATAGTCTCTGATATTCCGGCAAACCATGAATGGGTAAAGCATTTAGAAAACGGGGTGGTTGTAGAAAATAATGCGAATAATGTTGATTTTTTCAAACAAGTAAATTATTCGCAGATTTTTAATATGAATAGAACTATTATTTCAAACAAAGCATTATTTCCGGAAAAAATTGCCGAACTATTGGAAAATATACAAATAAAAAAATGAGCTTTCCAAATATTGCCATAGTAATTCCTTGCAGAAACGAAGAGCATTATATTGAAAAATGCCTGGTGTCCATTCTTAATCAGACATACCCCTTAGATAAAATAGAAGTGTTTGTGGTGGACGGCTTTAGTACTGATAAAACTCGTGAGAAGATAACTGCTTTTATGGATTCCCATCCTCAGATTTTTCTTATAGATAATGTAAAAAAAACAACTCCTTTTGCTCTCAATATTGGTATTGAAAATGCAACGAATTCTGAACTGATAATGATTCTTGGAGCTCATGCCGAGTTATATTCTGATTATCTAAAGAAAGCAGTAGATTTATTTCAGCAAAATACTGATATCAGCTGTTTGGGAGGTGTTTTAGAAAATATTTCAGGAAACAAAACAACAGAAGCTATAAGTTTTGCTATGTCATCATTTTTCGGAGTAGGGAATGCACATTTTCGAACCGGAGTTAAAGACGGATTTGTAGATACCGTTGCCTTTGGTATATATAAAAAAGAAGTTTTCAACAAAGTTGGTCTTTTTGATGAAGAACTTATAAGAAATCAAGACGACGAGTTTAATTTTCGATTGACAAAAAATAACTTAAAAATATTTTTAAGCAGAGAATTAAAAGCTAAATACTATGTCCGTTCCGGGTTTACAAAACTTTTCAGACAATATTTTCAGTATGGTTATTGGAAAGTTTATGTAAATCGTAAGCACAAATCTATCACTACTCTAAGGCAATTGGTACCATTTGCTTTTGTTTGTTTTTTAGTTTTCTTCGGAATTTTATCAATATTTTCGAATTTTATTTTTTGGTTTTTTATTAGTGTATTAGCTCTTTATTTTTTTACCGGGTTGCTTCTTTCTTTTAAATATTACCAAAATATTCTTGGAAATTTAAAAGTAATCTGGTCATTTTTTCTTCTTCATATAGGTTATGGGCTTGGTTATTTGAAAGGAATATGGGATTTTATTCTTTTTAGAAAAAAAATGAGAGCTAATGATGTACAATTAACAAGATAAATCATGAAATTGATAGGCACCATATTATTATTTCTCTGCTCTTTAGTTTCATTTTCTCAGGAAAAACTGAGTGATGATTCTATCAAGAGTATGTATAAAAATTTCGATATGATTTTTACAGCAATTGTTATTTATGAAAATATTATCGGGACAACAGTAGGAGAGGAAAAAGAGGTTGATTTTGATATTACAGAAATTCAGAAAGGGAAGGATTACAACCGCTTGATGGTACATGCTCCGGCAGATACTATGGTTTATGAGCAGGGAAAAGAATATCTTGTTTTTGCAAAGCGTGACAAAGAGAATAAAAATCAGTTTAATCTTGTTTTTGCCGAGCGGGTATGCAAATCATGCACAAATTACACAATAAAGAAAGTTTACGAAATTGTAGATAAAACACCTTTTGCCACCATTAAAAAGCCCCGCGAAAAAACTCCCTGGTACGAAAGAGGGTGCGGGTGTCATTAAAATTATTGTTTTACGATTTTTATTTTTTCTCCTTCAATATTTAATAGATAAATACCGTTTTTGAGATTTGAAACGTCAATTCTTGAATTAAAATCGTTTAATGCTCCATTTTGAACCTTTTTTCCTTCAATGCTATAAATTTCATAATCAGATTTGAGAAGTCTATCCGATTGAATATATAAATCATTATGGGTTGGATTGGGATAAACAATAATTTCATTACTAAATGAATTATAAGGAACATTTATTTCACCTCCATTTATACGAGCTATACCATTGGCAATTTGATTATTATATTTATAAAAATCCCCACTGATTAATATTTTACCATCTGTTTGAATAATAATATTATTAACCTTATTATTAGCACCTAAACCTGAATAATAGGTAGTATCTGGCAAACCATTTGAATCAACTCGAATTAATTTGGTTTTAAATGTATAACCATTAGTGGTGTATAGTGAATCAATTCCAATAATTATTTTTCCATCGCCCTGGCAAATGATATTGCTAATTTGATTATTATATTTTATTTGAGCATTGAATGAAGAATCTACAGTACCATTAGTGTTTAACCTAATTATATTTTTTTGTTGAACTCCACTATATGAATTAAAATCACCACCAACTAGAAGTTTTCCATCATTTTGAATATTAATTACTTTAATTATACTATCAGCACCTATTCCATGAGTAAATGTAGAATCGACAGAACCATTAGTATTTAAACGTATTATATTGTTATTTTTAATTATACAAACTTTGTTGTCATTTTGCAATAGTATTTTTTCATAAGCAGATATATGTGCTTGATTAATAAATGTTGTATCCATTGAACCGTCTATATTTAATCTATTTATCCCACAATATGGATTTAACCATCCACCAATTATTATTTTTCCATCACTTTGAATCAATATTGATTTAATATAATCAAAACTATCAGTAAAATTTAACTCTAAATGAAAAGAACTATCCATAGAACCATTTGATAAAAGACGAACAATATTAACACTTGAATTACTTATAAATACTCCATCGAAATTTTTAAAATACCCCCCCATTATTATTTTCCCATCATTTTGAATAGCAATAGCATCAATAGATACCTCAAGAGAGTCTAATCCTGAAATAAATGTTGTATCAAGTGTACCATCTGCATATAATCTTGCTATGTGGTGAATAGGATATTCATTATAAGCGCGAAAGCAGCCACTAATTAATATTTTACCATCATTTTGAACCAACATTGCTTTAATAGGAAAAGCTCCCGTTCCTGCATTAAAACTTAAGTCTAATATTCCGGGTTGGGCAGAAATATTGGTATTCCAAAATATTGTCAAAATAAGAACTACTATAGTACTGATTTTTAAAGAAATTGTTTTCATAAGCAAATAATTTACAATTTACCAATTCAAATATAAACTATATTAACATAAAATACAAAAATATTTTTTGTTTAAATAGTAATAAAAAAATTCTAAAAAACTTCGTACTCATTAAAAGTGCATTCAATCTTGCCATTTAATAGATTGATTTTCTTTTTGGGCTTCAGGCTGATGAATTTTGCGTACTCTTTACTCATCAAAAGCCATATATTATTTGCTTTGTAGTTAAATTTAAACTGGGTTCCTGTTTTATTGTAAAAATCCTGAATATTCTCAATTTCAATTCTCTCATCATAGGGAAGATTTGAAACGATAAAACCTTTTTCAAAAGGGATTACATTTTCAAAGAAATTATTTTCAATAAAAAGTGTGGACTTGGAGTAGGGAAGCTGTTGAATGCTTTTCTTGGCAGCCATCAGAACGCGACTGTCAATATCAGCTCCTATTATTTTCTGTTTGGCTTCCTTCATTTTATCACTTTCCTGTTCTCTTACTTTTTTCCAAAGTTCCCTGTCAAAGTCAAGCCAGTGCATAAAAGAATATTGGTTTCTAAGATAACCCGAAGGAATCCGGTTTGCTTCGTATGTGGCTTCTATAGCGATTGTTCCAGTTCCGCACATAGGGTCTAATAAAGGAAAATCTGGATTCCACCCGCTCAACTTAAGCATTCCTCTTGCCAAAACTTCGTTTATCGGAGCTAACCCCTGAAACTCCCTATAACCTCGACGATTTAATGTCTCTCCCGAACTGTCCATCGAAACAGTTACTTCCAAATCAGTTACGTGAACATTTATAATAATTTGTGGTCTGTGGGTATCAACCGAAGGACGCTGATCCTGTTCTTTTCTGAACCGGTCGGCAATGGCATCTTTAGCTTTTTGAGCTAAGAATAAACTATTTTTAAAACGTTCGGTCAACAATACAACATCAATTCTGAATGTACTGTTGGCAGAAAAGTAACGATGCCAGGGAATATTGTATATTAAATCGTAAAATTGCCTTTCATCCTGTGCTTTTCCATAGGTAATTTGCTGCAATATTCTTAATCCAAGCGATAATGAATAATTTGCCCTGTACAAATCCTCTAATCTTCCGGTAAAAGCAACCGCTCTTCGTAAAACTTTGGGATTTTCGAATCCTTTTTCAACAAGTTCGTTATATAAGACTTCCTCTAAGCCCTCAAAAGTCTTTACAATAAATTTCATTCAGTTATGTAATAAAAAGTGATATAAAGCTTATTCTTCGTCAGAATTTCCAACGGTTTTAGCGTCCGAAACGATTTTAAAAGTCAGTTCATCTGCTTTTTGGCTGTATCCAACCATTAAAACATCGCCCGCTTTGGGTTGATATTTAATAATTGCTTCGGCCAACGGATCTTCTACATATTTTTGCAATGCACGTTTTAACGGACGGGCACCAAATTGAATATCAAAACCTTTATCCGCAATGTATTCTTTTGCTTTTTGGGATATTTTAATTTCGTATCCGATTTGTCTTACCCTGTTCAGTAAGCCTTCCAATTCAATATCAATAATCTTATTAATATCTTCTTTTGTAAGTGAATTAAACATTACAACATCGTCTATACGATTTAAAAATTCGGGCGCAAAAGTTTTTCTCAAAGCATTTTCAATAATACTCTTTGCCTGTGTATTGAAAGAGTCCTTTTTTGCTTTCGTATCGAAACCTACACCACGACCGTAGTCCTGCAACTGGCGTGTGCCAATATTACTGGTCATGATTACAATGGTATTTCTGAAATCAACTCTTCTTCCGAGACTATCAGTTAAGCGACCTTCATCCAACACTTGTAAAAGTATATGGAATACATCGGGATGTGCTTTTTCAATTTCGTCAAGTAATACTACTGAGTAGGGACGACGGCGAACTTTTTCAGTTAACTGACCGCCTTCTTCATATCCGACATATCCCGGAGGAGCTCCTACAAGGCGTGAAACACTGAATTTTTCCATATATTCGCTCATATCAATACGAATAAGGTTTTCGCTATTGTCAAACAGGTATTCAGCAAGAACTTTGGCCAATTGGGTTTTACCAACTCCGGTAGGACCAAGAAATACAAAAGTACCGATTGGTTTATTCGGATCTTTCAATCCTGCTCTATTACGTTGAATAGCTTTTACTATTTTCTTTATAGCCTCATCCTGACCGATAATTTTGCCTTTTATTTCTTCGAACATGGTAAGTAAACGATTACCTTCAGATTGAGCTATACGTTGAACAGGAACTCCTGTCATCATGGCTACAACTTCAGCAACATTTTCTTCAGTTACCAATTGACGATTTTTGTACATGTCCTGTTCCCATTTTTCCTTTTCTTCCTGAATTTTATTTTGAATAGTACGTTCTGAATCGCGTAATTTGGCAGCAACTTCAAATTTTTGCTGTTTTACGGCATTTTGCTTTTCCTTTCTAACGTCTTCTAATTCTTCTTCAAGTTTTACAAGGCTTTGAGGAACTTTAATATTTTTAATATGCACGCGTGAACCTGCTTCGTCCATTGCATCAATTGCTTTATCGGGCAATAAACGATCTGTAATATATCGATGTGTTAACTTAACGCATGATTCCAATGCTTCAGACGTATAAGTAACAGAGTGATGATCTTCGTATCTTTCTTTAATATTATTTAAAATAGTAATAGTTTCTTCTATAGATGTCGGATCTACAATTACTTTCTGAAAACGACGTTCCAAGGCTCCATCTTTTTCAATATACTGACGATATTCATCTAATGTGGTTGCACCTATACATTGAATATCACCACGTGCAAGAGCTGGTTTTAACATATTGGCAGCATCCAGTGAACCTGTTGCGCCACCAGCACCAACCATAGTATGTATTTCGTCAATGAAAAGAATTATATTCGGATTTTTAGAAATTTCGCTCAAAATAGCCTTTATACGTTCTTCAAATTGCCCTCTGTATTTAGTTCCGGCAACAATGGCTGCTAAATCCAAAGCTACAATACGTTTATCAAATAAAATCCTGGACACTTTGCGCTGAACAATTCTGGAAGCTAAGCCTTCAACAATTGCAGATTTTCCAACTCCCGGGTCACC
>CAZDUU010000106.1:0-6632 GCA_964508675.1 uncultured Bacteroidales bacterium
TATCAGCATTCGGATGCTTCTCACATTCCAGAACGTGTCCAACAACAATGCCTTTTAAAGAACCTTTTATATTTTCATAACTTTCCAAAGCTTCCACTTCAAGGCCAATTGCTGTCAATATTTCAGAAATTCGCTGAGGTGCCAGATCACAATTAATATAATTTTTCAACCAGTTGTAAGAAATCTTCATACTATCTAATTTATTTGCAAAAGTAGTGAATTAAGTTTATTCTTTATAAAAATAAATTTTATAACTTTTCATTAGTCTACAATGGAATAATGTTAATATCAAAAATAAGCTCATATTCATATTTTTAACGTATTTTATTTATCAAGTCATTGACTTTTATCAAAAATAAAACTACCTTTGTCAAAACAATTAAATTTCAGGTAACTCTCTGAAGTATAAATACGTTATATACAATAAAATGATATGAAAAAAATAATATTTATTTCGCTATTCACCATCAGTTTTTTTCCTATTATTAAATCGCAAAATATTGGAATTAGTAATGATGCTTCATTTACAACCCCGCAAAGTCCTTTACATATATATTGGACAAGTGATGGTAATCTATTGCAACTAAGCAGAAGTTCTTCATCAAATACAGGCCTTACATTTTCAGTTAATAGTGACGATTATTCTATTCTTAATAGACAAAACAACGCATTAATATTTGGAACTAATGCATTGGAAAGAATGAGAATACTATCTTCCGGAAACATTCTTTTTAATAGAACCACTACCAGTTATTCCACTGACTTAGTTGAAGCACAAGGTGATGCAACATTTCCTGATGCTTTAAATGGTTACACTAACCAAGCTAGTGGAGGAGCCATTTGGGGAATAAACTCTGCAACAGGAGGAACCGCTATATATGCAGGTGCGAACCTGAATGGTATATATTCATATTTCACTTCAACATCTACAGGTAGTGGATATAGTAATCCTGGTGGAATGGGAATTATTGCTTCCGGACCAAATACTGACTTTGGCGCAGGCACAAATGCTTATAGATTTGGAGTGTATGGAATATTTCCTGATGCTAATAATTACTCACGAAGAAGTGCTAGTGTTTTAGGGTATTTTTCAGATTCTTATATGGGAGGACTTGCATATGTCAGATCTAACGGAACTGTTTACGGATTATGCTACATTGGTTCTGCTACCACTTCAGCTAAAAACTCCAATCAACCCATATTTGGAATTGGATTCGGTGGTAATGGCGGTGTGATTGGTGGATACACCAAAGGAGAAATTTTTGGATTTATTTCTCAAGGGAAAGATTTTGCTAACTATAACATTGGAAATGTTTATACCACTGGGGTTTCTGCAAATCTGGTTTCTTTAAATGATAAACAAGTACCTCTGTATACTATCACTTCAAAAGATGTTAAAGTTTATATTGATGGCTCGTCTGAATTAGTGAATGGAATTGCGACTATAAAATTCGATGAAATTAACAAGAAAATTATAGATGGGACTAAAAATATTACTGTAACTGTATCTCCTATGGGAGAATGCAATGGCCTATATATTGAAAAAACAGATACATTAGGTTTTACTGTCAAAGAATTAAATCATGGTAAGAATAGTGTTAAATTTAGTTGGATAGCAATTGCTTACAGAAAAGTAAACGAAAATAACATCTCCTTACCTGAATATATTTCTGATAATAAATTTAACGAAAATATTGAAAAAGTTCTTCTTCCAATTAACGATGAAAATGCTTTACCTATTTGGTGGGATGGTTCAAAAATCAGATTTGATAATCATCCACTTATTAAATCTGAGATACCAAATTTGAATCAATATAAAATAGTTCAAAATAAAATTAATCATCTAAATAAGAATAATTAATAATGGTAAAAAAGACCTATATATTTTTTATACTTATCATAATTATTCATTTTGATTCAAATATTTGTGGGCAAGGTATAATTAATAATTCTTCTAATTTTTATCTATCTGCTAATAGTAATCTTATTCTTTCAGGTAATGCCAATTGGGTTCAAAATGGAACTGTTACCTGTGCCAGTAATAGTAATGTAAAATTTACTGGAACTAATTATCAATATATACAAGGTTCTAACAGCACATCTTTTTATAACGTAGTAACTAATAACAGTGGAGGCGGAATTGTTGCTGGTCGTAACTTCTCAGTTTTAGGGACTCTTACACTTACACAAGGTCATTTTGATTTAAAAAGCTATACCATAGATTTAAGTACTTCAGGTACAGTATCAGGAGAAAATGAAAATGCAAGAATACGCGCAACAAGTGGAACTACCGGAGGAGGTACAGAAGGAGGGAATACAGGAACAATAAGAGCTACAAGAAATAATCCTTCAGGGAATATTGCAGGGCTTAATTTAGACTTTACTCCTGCTTCTGCTTTAGGAAATAACACACTTATCGAGAGAGGATGTAATGCATTACAAGGAACAGGTTCATATACGGGAAATTATAGTATTTACAGGTGGTATAAAATCACACCCGGAAGTTCAATCAGTCAATTAACAATAAATCAGTTTAAGTACTGGGGAGGCTCTGGTAATACAGAATTGAATGGACATACAGAAGCTAATTTACAAATGTTTCAACTAGTTCAATATGGAGCAGGAAATCCAATTTACTGGGAACCAAGAACTTCAACTCCGAATACTGGAAGTGACTATGTTAGTAGCACTACAACAAATTCTATTATTAATTTAAACTATATTCTTGTTTCACTCGGAAGCACTTCGGATCCACTTCCTGTTGAACTTATGTACTTTGATGCTACCTGTAAAAACAGCATTAATGTTCTTACATGGCAAACAGCCAGTGAAAATAATAATGCAGGCTTCAACCTCGAAAAAAGCAACAACAGCTTTGATTGGGAAAATTTCGGCTTTATAGAAGGGAATGGAAATTCAAATACTGTCAACTCTTATTCTTATGAAGATAATTCACCTTACTCACCAGTGACCTACTATCGCCTGCAGCAAGTTGATTTTGATGGAAATTCAAAATATTCCGACATTATTCCTGTTCAGTGCAATGAAAACAATGTAAATGAAGAAATGACTCCATTTTATAGCAATGGACATATTTTGATGAACATTGTAGGGAATAATTCGAATAACTATACAATCATTGTTACAAACTCTATTGGTCAGATAATGACAACACAAGATATTAAACTCAATTCTCCGACACAATCTGTAATATTAGAAAAACATTTTACACAGGGGCTTTATTACGTTTCATTGATTTCAGAAAAAAGTATTATTTCAAAGCCTGTAGTAATACCGGAATAAGTTACATAAAAATTAATAACCATATTTCCCTTTCCAACACTTGGAAAGATAATTTTTCATTTCACTCTCACGTGCATTTGTCACCGGTTCATAAAAAGTTGTACCCGAAATTTTTTGAGGTAAAAATTCCTGGTTTACAAAATGTTCCTCGTAACTGTGAGCATATTGGTAATCTTTTCCATAACCAATATCTTTCATCAGCTTGGTTGGGGCATTTCTTATGTTTAAAGGGACAGACAAATCTCCTGATTTTCGAACTTCTTCTATGGCTTTTTCTATAGCCATGTATGCACTGTTACTCTTTGGAGAAGAAGCCAGATAAATGGCTGTTTCGGCTAAAACAATTCTTGCCTCAGGCATTCCAATCTGGTGAACGGCATTGAAAGTACTGGTTGCCAGTAATAATGCATTAGGATTAGCCAGGCCTATATCTTCAGAGGCTAAGATAACCATCCGGCGTGCAATAAATTTCACGTCTTCGCCACCTTCTATCATACGTGCCAAATAGTAAATAGCAGCATTGGGGTCACTTCCTCTCACTGATTTAATAAAAGCAGAAATGACATCATAATGCATTTCTCCGTTTTTATCGTAAACAGCAATTTTTTCCTGAAGTACATTTTGAACGTACTCATTGGTTATCGTCAAGTCATCTGAATTTTCAGATGCAAAAATCAATTCCAAAATATTTAAAAGTTTACGTGCATCTCCCCCGCTAAATCGGATAAGGGCCTCGTATTCTTTTACTTCAATATTCTTTTTCTTCAGCTCAGAATCTGTTTGTATCGCTCTTTGAACTAGCTTTATCAAATCATTTTCTGACAAAGTTTTCAAAATATAAACCTGGCATCGTGAAAGCAGTGGTGTAATAACTTCGAAAGAAGGATTTTCTGTTGTTGCACCTATCAGAATAAAAAGGCCTTTTTCTACAGCGTGAAGCAATGAATCCTGCTGAGCTTTTGAAAAACGGTGAATTTCGTCCAGAAAAACAATAGGAGTTTGCTGATTAAATATCGGATTTTTTTGAATCTTTTCTATAACATCTCTGACATCTTTAACTGAAGAATGGGTTGCACTTAAATGAAAGAAATTTCTATTCATTAATTGAGAAACCATTAAAGCCAATGTAGTTTTCCCAACTCCCGGAGGTCCCCATAAAATTATAGAATGAAGATTATTATTATCAATCATTCTCCGAATCACACCGTTTTTTCCCACTAAATGTTCTTGTCCAATAAAATCATCAAACGTTTTAGGTCTTAGTCTCTCTGCTAATGGTTCCATATTTATTTATGCTTTAATTCCGACTACTAAAATATCATCAACCTGTTCTTCATTCTGCGTCCAATCTTTCAGGAAATCAGCCAGTTTTTGTTTTTGTTCACATCCTGTATAAGACGAAATTTCAGTCAAAAGTGAATAAAAGGCTTTTCTTTTTAAGCGCTTCTTATCTTTTCCGCCAAACTGATCGGAGAATCCGTCAGAAAAGGCATAGAGCCAGTCATCTTGCTGTAGCACCGTCTGAAATAATGAAAAGTCATCGTTATGTTCAGATTTACCCACAGGCATTCTATCACAACTTAGATAAATAAGTTCTTTGTTTCTAATTATTATTGGTGCATTAAAAGCAGAAGTAAACAAGTTCGTTTTATTTTCTTTAAACTGAAAATAAAATAATGTACCATCCATTCCATCTTTTTTATCTTCATCATGCGAAATATTTTGAATAAGTTGCTGCCTTATAAAAGAAAAAACTTCGTTTGGCATTTGTAGCCCACGAACATTGATCGCTTCATTTAGCAAATTAATATTAAGCAAGCTCATAAATGCACCCGGAACTCCATGTCCGGTGCTATCGCACACTGCCAGATAAAAGCCATCTTCAGTATCAGTTGCCCAATAAAAGTCACCACTGACAACTTCTTTAGGTTTAAAAAAAATAAAATAGTCAGAGAAGGAAAGTTTATCTAGTATAAAGTCTTTTATTTTTTGTTCTCCGGTAATTAAAGCTCTTTGTATTATTGAAGCGTAATTAATACTGTCAAGGATTTCTTTATTTTTTAGTTCAACAATTCCCTTTTGTTCTTCTATCTTAAATTTCTGTTTTCTAATTACACGATAACGATTGTATGTAAAAGCTAAAAAGAGGAGCAAAAGAGAAGCACCTGTTGCAAAAAAAATCTGTATTAAACTGTTCCTTTTTTCTTCTTCTTCCCTGGTAATTTTTAAGTTTTTTATTTCTAATTCTTTTTTTTCAGTTTCAAATTCTGCGAAAAGATGATTTAATTGTTTTTGGTTTTCAATATCATACAAAGTGTCTTTAAGCTGAATCAGCTCTTTTAATATCTTGTTCTCAATTTCAAGATTATTTTTTGCTTCGTATACCTTAACAAGGTTCTTTACCGCATCATGTAGATAATATGGTGCATTTATTTCTGTAGATAAAGCTTTACATTTCAAAAGATAAAGTTCTGCGTTATTCCAATTTCCCTTTTTTAAATAGGCTATACCCAGGTTAAGAGAACTTAACGCCATCATCTCCTTATCACCAATGCTATCCTTTATTATATAGCATTGTAAAAAGTAATATATTGCAGAATCCTGATTATTATTCATCGAAAAAAACTCACCTACGTCATTATAAGATTCTGCCAAAGCACTTAACTGGTTATATTTTTTTCTGAGCTTTAATGCAATATTTCTATATTTACGGGTCATTACAGAATCGTGGAGAAACATATAGCTGTTGGCTAAATTGTTTGCTAAGCTCGAATATCCTTCGTAGTTATTAGAAGTATCCATCAGATTAATAGCTTCCCTGAAATGATATACAGACTCTTTGTATTTCCCCATTTGTTGATATATAAGCCCAATAGAGTTATTGGCAGCCTTCAGCATTGATTTCGATTTCATCATTTTAGCTAAAACTATTGCCTTTTTTGCTGCCTCAATACCTTTTTTATAATCACCACTGATATAACATGCAGATGAAATAGTCAGAAAGGCATGAATCATCCCTTCTTTGTATTTAATTTGCTTAGATATTTCTAATGCCTTGCTGGCATAAAAAATTTCAGAATCAGTATTATTCCATCCTATTTTCTTTGCATATCTAATTAATTTATTTACCTGCGAACTATCACCAATATTATTAGTATCACACTGACAATCAATACAAAACAAAAAACTGATTAAAAAATAAAATATTGATAATCTAACCTTGTAAGTATTTAATTTCATATTGCAAATTAAGCGTTTTTTTCATAAAAAAGTTATATCTTTGATTAATAATTTTTTGATAATGACCTACTTTTACTCAATTTCAGCCT